>CAYVLI010000021.1:5564-7848 GCA_964452105.1 uncultured Nitrospinota bacterium | reverse complement strand
CTCATCCACGATTCGGGATACCCGAGACCGCACACCTGCCACCATTACCAGGCCCTCTTTCCCCGTGGTTACATAGGGATGGGCGGACAGAGCGCCATGGGATGGTCCCTGGGGGCGGCCATGGGAGCCAAGCTGGCCCACCCGGACAAACTGGTGATAAACATCATGGGAGACGGAGCCTTCGGTATGACGGGAATGGACCTCGAGACCGCCGCCCGCAACGATATCCCCATACTTTGCGTGATGGTGAACAACTCCGGCCTGGGCATAACCGCAGGAGGGCAAAAGCGCCGCCACATGGTGGACCTTACGGGCGATTATACCATGATAGCAACGGCCTTGGGCGTTCACGCAGAGAGAGTGGAAGTTCCGGGTGAGATTATTCCCGCCATAAACAGGGCAACGAAAGAGCTGGATAATGGAAAGCCTGCTTTCCTGGAAATAATCGTCAAGCCGGAAGGAATGCCCGGGTATTAAGGTCAATATTCATATTTAAATATGGATTACGAGTCGATCATTGATATCATTAACTTTTATTTCAACCGCTTTTCTGATAAAAAATATTCAAAACGAGTTTAAACTATAGAACCAAGGAGGAGGCTAATGAATATTAAGGGGAGCAAGACCGAAAAAAACCTCATGGCGGCTTTCGCCGGCGAATCCCAGGCGCGAAACAGATACACATACTACGCAAGCGTTGCCAGGAAGGCCGGCTACGAACAGATATCCGCCGTATTCCTGGAAACGGCAGGAAACGAAAAAGAACATGCTAAAATATTTTTTAAGCTCCTTGAAGAAGGCGAAGTGGAAATCAACGCCAGTTATCCTGTCGCCCTGAGTGATACGGAAGCTAACCTGAAAGCGGCTGCGGAAGGCGAAAACCTCGAGTGGACGACCCTCTACCCGGGTTTCGCCAAAGTGGCTGAGGATGAAGGCTTTAAAAAGGTCGCCTTCGTTTTCAGCAAGGTGGCGGAAGTGGAAAAAGAGCACGAGGCCAGGTATAAGGCTCTTCTGAAGAACGTCAAGGAAGGCAAGGTCTTCAAGAAAGATGCTTCGGTGAAGTGGCATTGCCGCAACTGCGGCTACGTTCATCAGGGAACGGAAGCGCCGACCATGTGCCCCGCATGTCAACATCCCAGGGCTTACTTCGAAGTGCTGGCGGAAAACTATTGATATCATTTTGAAGTTATTTAACGCCTGCTGGAGAGGAAAATGAAAAATGAATACCGAGCAAGCCCTCAAATCCTGCATCATGTTCCGGGCCCTGGAGGAAGAGGATCTGGAGAGGATAAAGAAGCTCTCCTTGACCCGAAAATTTAAGCGCGGTGATACCATTTTCAGCCAGGGAGAGCGCTCGGAAGGATTTTACGTAGTCCAGGCAGGCGCCGTGAAGCTGTACAAGCTATCAGCCGAAGGCAAGGAGCAGGTATTACACATTGCAGAAGCAGGTGAAAACTATGCAGAAGCCTCCCTCTTCGGCGATGCCCTCTACCCGGCTTATTGTGAGGCGATAAAGAATTCCATACTTTTGCTTATCCCCAAGAACAATTTCCTGCAGTTGCTAAAAGAGAACCCGGAGCTCAGCCTCAGGATGCTGGTTTCTCTTACCACCTGGTTGAAGCGCATGGCCGACCTGGTGGAAGAGGTCACCCTTAAAGACGTGAACACGAGACTGGCCGGCTACCTGTTAAGCGTTGCCGAAACCAAAGGTGTTAAGACCACAAACGGCATCCGGATCGACCTTGAAACCGATAAAAAGACTCTCGCCGCCAAACTGGGCACCGTAAGCGAAACCCTTTCCCGCTCCTTGAGGAAGCTCAAGGAGATGGATATAATAACGGTGGACGGACGTAAGTTCACCATCCTGGACAGGGAAGCCTTGAAAGAGATAATAAATCAATAGTGTTTTTAGAACCTCGCCCACTTTATGCATGCTTTCGCTGCCCGCATCGTCCGTGGAAAAAATACGAGCCTGTTGACTTAAATCAAGGAAGAAAAGAGCAACATGGACGATCTTGTAAGCTGAAAGCTGATACTTTACGTAAAGGAATTAAGAGTTTTATTCTTAAACAACCAAGGAGGTAAGTAAAGTGGATAAACACATGCGTTGGTTCATAATAGCGGCGCTCCTCTATTTCCTGGCCGGCGCCGTTATGGGGCTGGGGGTAAGGTTTGATCCGGCCTTGCTGTATATCAGGTTCGTTCACGTGCATCTGATGCTCCTGGGTTTCATGGCCATGATGATATACGGCATCGGCTATTTCATCGTCCCCAGGTTTAACGC
>CAYVLI010000021.1:0-5464 GCA_964452105.1 uncultured Nitrospinota bacterium | reverse complement strand
AAATGGCCGGAAGCAAGGCAAATCCTGGCGGATTCCGGCCTCAAGGCCGTGTCGGATGATGAGCACTTCGAACAGATAAAACAGATGGGGATTCCTCTCCGCATGGCTTGCATGAGACACGGTATAGACCTCAACTCAATAATAAACAAGCTCACCAGGGCTTTGAGCGGCGAGGGAGACGGACAACCCCAACAGGCACAACCCGCCAAAAAGCTCGAACCGCCCATTAAAAGCGATTACATCATCGGTGATGTGATAACCAGCTTTCCGGCGACAGAGGACGTATTCAGGCGCTACTACGGCGCAGGCTGCTTCGACTGTCCGGGCCAGTCCATGGAGTCGGTGTCCATGAGTGCGTCACTCCATAACCTGAACGAAGCCGAGGTTCTGGAGGCGCTGAACGAAGCCATCTCCGCCGGAAAAGAGGGTAACTGATAATACGGCGCTGTTGTGTCTCCGCACGCGACGGATTACGTTTCATCTCAGTCTTGAGCCGGCGACAACTCATGAATCGATGCAGGTGGCAGGGTGTACAATAAGTTAGCTCCGTATTACAAATACATATTCCCATCCTCAAACGTGCAGAGGGAATTCTTCAAAGGTCTCTTCCAGGAACGAGCTGTCGAGAGCGTGCTGGACGTGGCGTGCGGCACCGGCGAACAGCTCGAGGCGTTCGCAGAGATGGGGTTGAGGGCGGATGGGCTGGAGCTGGAAGAGGCGATGGTGGAAATGATCAGAAACAAGCCCTTCTGCCGAGAAGGCAGAATTAAAATAAAGCCGGGGAGCATGCTGCAAGCGCCGCATCAAGCGGGCCTCCCCGGCCCATACGACGCCGTGATATGCGTCGGGAACTCACTGGTTCACCTCAAGAACATAGATGAAATATCCCGGGCGCTCGAATCCATGGCCGATGCGCTAAGGCCGGGCGGCATGGTCATAATTCAGATAGTTAACTATGACCGTATCCTGGACCAGAAGATCACTTCCCTGAATACCATGGAAAAAACCGACCAGGAAGGGAATCCCTTTACCTTCAAGCGTGAATATGATCTGAGCGGCCTGCCGGATGTCATCGTTTTCAACACCACCCTTACGGTGAAGGGAGAAAATATCACCGGTTCCGTCCCCCTCTATCCCTTGCGCTCGACCCAACTAATTGAATTAGCTGAAAAAAACGGTTTCATTAGACCACGCCTCTGCGGCGGGTATGACTCCTCGCCTTTCACTTCCATATCTGAAGGCTGCATACTGGCCGCCGAGAAAAATCTTTCCTGAACGGCCGCAAAAGGGCAATCAAACAAAAGACAAAAGTAAACGATTATTTTATTGCACCACTGCTATGTTTTGTTATAATTTAAATGACTGTACTTTAATTATAATTGAAGCTTTTGTTCGATATTGCCGATTAAATAACTGGAGGGTAATTTATGCCCGTGGGCGATACAGATTTAATTCAGCTGCCAGGACTTAAAATGCATTACGCTCATGCGGGAAACGGCGAGAACACCGTTCTTTTCGTCCATGGCTACAGTGCATCCTGGCGCATATGGCGGAGAGTCATAGAAAGACTGCCGGAGGATTTCAGGGCCATCGCCATCGATGTTCGCGGTTCTGGAGATTCAGAAAAACCGGACTCGGGTCACACCGTGAAGCAGATGTCTGACGACATCTACCGGTTTACAGAAGCCATGAACCTGAGCGACTTCACTCTGGTGGGGCACTCCATGGGAGGCGCCATTACCATCAATTTTGCGCTTGAGCATCAAGACCTGCTGAAGTCCATAATAATGGTCGACCCTGCGCCGCCTGACGGCCTGGAGCTGCCTCCGGAGGCCAGGGAACAGGTCGTGGCGGTCATGCGAAGCCGCAGCCCGGAGGGTGTCGAGCTGGTATTGCGGGCCATGGCCCTGGCGCCCGATGCGCAGGTGGAGCAAACCATAGTCGATGAACTTGTAGAGGACGCCATAAAGGCCAGCGACGCCTTCCTGGATCAGGCCATGGCCGACCTGGAAAACCTCCGTATGGGGGACCGCCTTGCAGGCATCGACGTTCCTGCTCTCATGATTCACGGCGACAGGGATGGAGCCGTGCCTCTTGCAGAGTCCATAAAAACTTTTGAGAATATCAGCGGCTGCAGCCTGCAGGTATTTTACGGCTGCGGGCATTCCCCGATGATAGAGTCCATTGATGAGTTCACCGCTCTGTTAGTATCATTCGTGCGGAATCCCAGGCGCCGCCCGGAACCTGCATGATTTACAGGAGAAGAGCTTGAAGATAGTCATAACGGGGGCACAGGGTACGGGTAAGACCACCCTGGCCTCGAGGTTGGCTTCAGAGCTGAATCTGCCCCTTATACCCGAATGCTCACGCGAAGTGGCCAGGCGGATAGGCATTACTCATCTGAGCCAGCTTTCCGTCGAGGGCTTCACCAGGTTCGAAGAACTCTGCCTGGAAAATCAGCTCGCTGAAGAGCGCAAGAGCGCCTCCTTCGTCTCAGACAGGTGCACGCTGGACGGAGCAGTTTACTGGCTCAAGTGGCTGGAGAGTGTAAGACCACGTGAGGAAACGGAAGGCTTCGTTAACAGGGCCCGTGAAAATATGGTCAACTACGATTACATTTTTTACCTGCCGGTGGAGTTCTCTCCTGCCTGGGACGGTTTCAGAAGCACCGATATGACCTACCAGAAGGAGGTGGAAGCATATTTCCTGAAGTTGCTGGAAAACTGGGAAGTGGAATATCATCCCTTGAGCGGATGTTTAGATAGAAGGTTGCACTCTACCCTTGAGGTACTGGCGGCGGGGGGGTGCAAGGTGAAATCTGCTGAAGGCAGCAGATAGCATAAGATTTTAAAGAGGGTTTGTGTGTTGTTGTAAAATCGGAGGAGCCAACTATAATAAATTAATTAAACTTAACTTAAAAGGTTTGGGGGTCAATTATGGGTGAGGGTTACTCTGCCAAAACTGCGGCAGGAGTCACAGGCGCTGATTATTACAACATCCTCTATTGGGTGCGAACGGGGCTCATCAAGGCCAGCGTCCAATATGTGGGTAAGCAGAAAGCTCCCGTCCTCTTTTCCTTCTGGGATCTCCTGGAAATAAAGATAATCCAGAACCTGAGGGAAGGAGACCGACGGGAGAAAAAGGCGCCTATTCAGCGCATACGCAAAGCACTGAATTATCTTCGCAGTCTCGGAGAAGAATATATGGATGCACTGAGGCTGGAAGCGTTGGTCCCGGGAGCAGGAGGAATATATCTGGATGTGACCGGAGATGACATTCAGGCTTACTTCAATGAGCATCAGGTGATATCTGCGGTCAAGGCACAGGGGCAAACGTTGCTGGTCAACGTTCTTAAGATGAAGGAGGAGGTTAAACTAAAACTCAGGGAAATCGAAAGCGGAAAATCAGAAAAACAACTGGTTTCCTCCGTTGCCGCAGGGGCGAAATAAGAGCGGCAACATATAGTCCGAGTTGAATGAAGCGGAGGGTGATTCTATGTTCCGACCCTCCGCTTTTTTATTCCTTCGGCCACCAGATGACGGCGCTCTTCTTGGGCATACGGGCCCACAGCTTATCTTCGCTCTCTTCCAGCCTGCCCTGAAGAAAAACACGCAATGCTTCCTCTTTTTCGGATGGAAAAGGGGGAAGATAAGACTTCCAGAAGGCCACCGCCTCATCCATGTCTTCGAAAGGCTGGTCCAGGTTGTAATCTATAATCTGTACGTTGGCGCAAACTCCAAGCTCATGCAGACCCGTATAAATCTGAATGTAATCCAGTCTCGAAGGGTATTCTTCCCCTCTCAGAAGCGGATAGAGCTCCTTGAAATAGAATTTGTCCCTCTCCCTTCCTGCACCCTGAATCAGCGCCACAAATTTATACGCAGCAGAAGACATCGGGCCGGTCACGTTCAAGGGGTCGTCGGTAATTCCCGGCACGTTCGCGCAGAGCACCAGATCATACCTGCCTAACTGGACTTCCCCCCACCTGGCCTGGACATATTTGATATTGCTCAGGGAAAGGGCCTCAGACTCTCTGCGCAGCGCCTCAAGCATGGCTGAAGACGGCTCGAGGGCGCATACCGATTTCAGCCTCCGGGCGAGAGGAATGGTCAGAGCGCCGCATCCGGCCCCCACATCCAGAGCGGTGCGGCATCCGGGAAGAAACGGCTCGAGCGCCTCCATGACCCTGGCCGGATAATCACTATGCTTTACGGCCAGATTATACCATTCGGCTTTGTCCCTGTCCCAGGCCATTATCCGGTAATACTCCTATTTCTCTTCCTGGATCATCTGTCTGGCAATGATATAAATATTTTTACTGATCGTGCGAAGGTGGTCTTCGACCTCGGCAAGCTTCTCGTTCAGTTTATCCAGCCTGGAGTCAGAAGTACCGGCTACATCACTGAGTACCGCATCAAAAGTGTCACAAAACATCTCTACCTTGTGCAAAGTCCTGTCCGCTTTGAGAAAAAGTGCGGTGATGATGATGAGGTCGGCAAGTATAACCAGCGCCACAAGCAAGAGCAAGAAGAGGGCCATTTCGTTTCCTCCATACGATTATGAAGCCAGTTCAAATAAACCATCAAAGAAGATGGGTGTCAAGCTATTTCAACCCGCCCGAATATAGTTACTCCATCCTCTGTGCTGCCAGATCTCCGAACCTGACAGATCACAAGCTGTCGGGTGCGGAGGCCCGCCAGCACAATAAGTTTTCCTTTTAAAAGGGCGCTTCTCCATGATATAAAGACCATGTTAAAACCTGATATCGGGAAGTTTCTTGGAACCCGATGACCGGAACATACATTCGCTGGACTCGAATACATCAAAATGTACTGCAACAAAAAGGGATAGGATGAAATGTTCGAGAATTTCGCAGAAATAGTTGATAACCGCCATCAGCATATAAAACAGTTAAAAACAGAGCTGAACAAACCTGCCATAGGATACCTGTGCAGTTACGTCCCGGAAGAGATCATCTATGCTGCGGGCATAATTCCGGTGAGAATTATTACAAACGAGGACCCTCCGGTTTACAG
Organism: uncultured Nitrospinota bacterium; assembly: GCA_964452105.1. GTDB lineage: Bacteria > JAUXIQ01 > JAUXIQ01 > JAUXIQ01 > JAUXIQ01 > CAYVLI01. The sequence continues at coordinate 428 of CAYVLI010000021.1, read as the reverse complement.
CGACAGATACATGCAGTCTTACTATTGCCTCTTCGCTCGGAACATCCTCCACCAGGGGCTGCGTGGAGATTACGACTACCTCGAGGGAGTAGTCACCGCCTACACATGCACCACCATGCGCCTGGCCTTCGATAACTGGCAGCGCTCCGTTCCCATGCCGTTTTACAGGTTCCTGCACATCCCCGCTACGATGGACACCCTCGAGGCAAAAGAGTATTTCGTCAAAGAACTGCAAAGATTCCGCAAGGATTTAGGCGATTTCACAGGCCGGGCCATAACCGATGATGACCTGAGAGAAGCCATAAGTATTTACGATACCAACCGCTCTCTTATTATGAGTCTCTTCGACCGAAGAAAGGAAGACCCGCCGCTCATCTTCGGACTCGAGTCCTTTCAGTTGACCCTGTCCAGCATGCTGACCGACAAGC
>CAYVLI010000020.1:2088-15288 GCA_964452105.1 uncultured Nitrospinota bacterium | reverse complement strand
CAGCCGCCCCTGCTTTTTCAGGTTGAAGAAGAAAGGTGCAATATTGGTAGTTAAATGGTCTCCCATTACCCTGTATAACCTTTTAACTACCACGTATAGTCAAGCGTTAAAAACCCGACATGGGTAATATAGTCAGGCGCTAAAAGCCCCGCCATTCTTACAAGCCTGTTGCCCTCTCTGTCCTGTTTGGTATTTGTTGTATTGGAATCTGTATCTCTCACATAGTATTCATTCATTGCATCAGCAAATTTGCCTGCGGCCTGTTGCTGCCAGTCGTTGACATTGTACTTTTCAAACAAATAATGCAAGCCTATGCTGAGATTCTGTGTGAAATGGTAGGTTACGCCGGTTTTTACGGAGGTGGTTTCGAACTCTACGTCAGGAGGAGATACCCATCGTCCCCAAATTTTCATGGCGCTCCCTCCACTGTAGTCGATATCAACAACACCTCTTGAGTAGGTATAGTTGGTACTCAGATCAAGGGTATCTTCTATCAATACTACGTTGGCGCCGCCTCCAAAGGTATCTGTTTCGTCTCTGATGGTAGCATTCCATATCTTGTCCGGGTTGGTCCAGTCGTGCGAGGAGGTAACCCTATCATGTTCATCTAAACCAAAGCCCCGCTGCCTCGTTTTAAAATCTTCCCTTGTGTAGAAGAAACTGCCGGAAAATCTATCCGCTGGGGCAATGTTGATATCGATCGTATAGATATCACTGTTGTCATCCAACAGACCTACCTGCTGACCAAGACTCGTCGCTGTAATAGGCGTTCCGCTGAAGGTCCATGAAAAGGTCGTGGGCTTGACGGAGGAATCGTAGTCATTGTCAAGCAGCGTATATGAGAAACCGACGTTGATGCTCTCAGTCGGCATTATCGAGAGAGAGACGTCTAACTGGTCTCTCTGCCTGTCGCTCACATCGGACTTCCTCATATCGGGGTGATTGGTCCAGCCTATGAGCAGGGGATTATCTTTATCCGTTCCCGCCTCTGCCTGTGTGTACCAGTAGCTCGTAACGGGTGCACTGACGTTATAATTCTTGCCATCCCTTTCGCCTCTCAGGTACCTCGCCCTCAGCGATAGCAAGTCTATGGGATTTGCCCTGTAAGAGACCTTGAAGATATCTTCATCTGTCCTGCTGACCTCTCTGTGCTCTCTGTCTATTACCTCCTTCTCATAGCCGAAGCCTGCGGTTCCAGCTTTACCCAGATTATAAGAAAGGTCGAGCCCCGTGTTATACTTCTCGAACTCATAGGCCAGGTTTATCCTTTTGTTTTTGAATGAGGTGCCCTGGGAATCTCCGGTTATGTATTCCCATCTGTTCTCTGCGGATTTGTTATTCAAGTCGTAGAGGCGGAAGAAAGGGCTAAAATTCAGGTTTTTTACAGGGTTTATAGTGTATCTCAGGTTCACATAGGTAGTATCAATCTGAGCATCTGCCCTGGCTCTGGGGAGGGCGGAGGTGCTGTCCCAGTCCGTAGGAGTCCCTTCGATATTTTTACGGAGACCAAAGTCGCTTGTGGCGAAAGGCGCTAAGGCCTTATTATGCTCTACTCTTCCGTAAGTAAAGCTGGCGTTTAATCTGCTCTCCATTGGTAGATTGACGCCCACGTTAAACGACACATTCTGGTAAACATTGTCCGGATTGAGGGGTATCCTTCCTATATCACTGTACATTCTGGATGGCGCTGAATTTCTATTGTCAATCAAAGTCTTGAAATTGACTCCTGCATCATCGTTGTAAAAAAGACTATCCCAGGTCATAGCGTCTATTTCATTTTCGAACTGCGAATGAAGGTAAGATACATCGGCCTGGAAAAGGTCATTGAAATGCTCCAGAGAGACTTTAAAGTTCTCTGTCCTGTAATCTAACGGCTCAGGAAGTTGAACCGTCATTGAGCGGGGAGGCCTGTCTCCAATGGGCGCGCCTGTTACGATGCTTCCGTCCTTGAGATCGAGTCCGAATTCAAGCCTCAGCTTGGTGTTGTCTAATATGTTGTAATTAAACTCAGCCGAGCCTGTTTTTCTCTGTGTGCCCAACTCAGTGCCATGGACTGAACGAAGTACTACATCAGCCACCCTATTGTCCTGAGTTCTCAGCCAGGCTTCGCCGTTTGCCTGCTCTATATGGGTGAAGCCGATACCGGTTCCAGACCACGTGCTGGCGTCGGTCGTATCGGTAAAGGCGCCGAAACCGCTAATCTCATCAGGAACGGTATACCTGCCGCCGCCTGCATTATTATAAGGTGTCATGGCATTGTTGCTGATGAGATGGGGTATCTCGTTCCATTGGACATCGATTCCCCACTTTGCGTACGATCCAAAGTTCAGATATATGTTCTGATCGTCTCTGGAAATTTTCTTGCCTCTGAAATCGAGGTGCAAACGGGATTTCGGATGGACGATGCCCAGTTTCAACCCGTTGATATATACATCGGTTTCATCGTCTTTATATTCGTTAAACTTGCTGGAACTGGTATCCTGTTCCACATACTGAAAGCCGAAGTCAACATCCAACGATACATCTAAACCATCTATCATTCCCCCTGCCAATGATGCATTGGCTAAAGGAAAAAGGAAGAGGATGCTTAGAAATATTGGAAATATAACTAATTTTTTATTCATTACCAATTCCTCCTATCTATATAGTTTTGCCCCGGAGGGAGACATGGAGCCGTGTATCCTGTTGTGGCAGTTGATACAACCTTGTCCATATGAGGCAGTGGCCCGGTTGTATCTGGGCAGATTAACGTGTCCTCCGTAAGAATGGCATCTGAGGCAGAGGAAAGAACCTTTGGTTACCAGTAACCCCGGGTTATTAGAACCGTGAGGTGTATGGCAATTAGTGCAGTCCTCCCTGACAGGAGCATGTTCCCAGAGAAACGGCCCTCTCTTTTCAGGATGGCACTGGTAGCATTTTTCGTTAACATGACCGGCGGATATTAGTTTGTCCGTATTGGTTCCATGCGGGTTGTGGCAGTCAGAACACTTTATCCTCCCCTCCCTTATGGGGTGATGGGATGATTTTTGTATCTCAGCCCTGATCCGCCTGTGGCACTGGGTGCAAACCTCGATCTGAGTGGGTTTTGCGAGATCTTTGAGGTTCCCGGCATGAATGTTGTGGCAATTTGAGCATGCAAGGCCATTACGTTGATGTTTGCTGCCTTTCCACATCATGGTCATCTTGGTTAACTTCGAATGGCATTGCAGACACGTAGCGTTGATCTTCTCGGCAGGGGTTCCTGACGTAGGGCTGAGGGAAACCACCTCACCTACGCCTCTGCCACCTCCGGCTTCGGCATGAGAAGCGCCCGGCCCGTGGCAGGTCTCGCATTCCATCTTCGCCGCGGGAGTCCGGGGGTCTGCCTTAATACCGTGGTAGCTTTTCGAGAAACTTTCGTACCTGTCCTCATGGCAGGCCGCACAGGTTTCAGCCCCTGCATAACCATCCTTCGCTTGCGCAACTCGCAGGGAGGCCATCCCCAGGAGAAGCAGAGAGACAACCGATAGAAAAATCAACAGTCTCCTCACAATAGATACCTCCTTAAAATGAAGTGATGTTCCAAGGGATGGCTACAATAGATGATAACCACCTCGGGCAGGGCAGGAAATGAATCTACTGTAACGGACAGGGGATGAGTTACGACGACCCTCTCGGGCAAGGGCAGGAAATTTACAGGTTTATTTAGAGATAGAGTAAAAAGTTTGTAAGTTTAGTCTGATGTACACACCTTCTTTATATCCACGCTGATCGGAAATCAGCCGTTGTTCCCTGATTAAAATTGCTCAGCCGAAGGAGAATTCTTTTTAGAAATCACGAAGTGGAAGAAATCGCTCCTCTGCGACGATTTTAAAATTAAGGCTCTTGAATATAAAACCCTTATTCTCTCTTTGTTATGTACCGGTTGAGTATGGAATCAATTCCATAGCTGCTTTTAATAAATTTCGACATTTCAGGTTTAAAACTTTACAGGAAATGATTTAAGTGAAAATAAACTTACGGTGTTCTATAATCCTATTCTGCCTTCCCTTGAGCGAACCCGGGAAGGACTTCTCCATAAACAGTTCGATCTTAAGAGGATGCTGGCAGGGGGAATCAGGCTATATAGAACCAGTATAGTTATATAATATAACATAAAAACCGACTGCCTGTCAATATTAAAATAAATAAAATATACTTAAACTTTGATTCAGGTGTGATTTATTACGCCCTATAAATTGGACGGCCTCTATTATTCATAATAGAAGAAAGGAAGTTCTAAAATAATAAAACGGGAAATTATAAAACAAGATATACAACATCAAATTAATGCCGTATGGAAGCTTATTTTGTCGTAGAACGGCCTGCAAATTCACATCGCCGCACCAGGATCAGCCTGCACATAAATTAAACAACTTTCCTCTTGTTGCTTATCATTTAAGCAAACAAATCTCTTCACATTCCTGCCCGATTTGAAACATGGAAACCCCGGATCCCCTTCCCAGTCTTCATCGAGAGCCTGTTGCTTCACTTTGATTTCAGTTTGGCACGCACTTTGATTACACATATAAGCGTTGCCGGCTCTGATCACCCCGGGAGGCTGCTCAATGGATTTTGACCCCTGCGTCAGGGCTTTTCAGAGCGCCACCCCAAAACAGGGAGGAGAGCTACTATCATGAGACGAACGGTGATGCTATTTTTTGTGTTCTGGTTTGCCCTTGCAGGTCAGGCTTTTGCTGATGATAAGGAAAGGGATGTAAGTTCCCGCCTGAGCGCAGTTGAGAAACAGCTCGAAGAAGTGAAAAACAAGGTCGAATCCGGAACGGGGATTCAGATAAGCGGCTTCGTGGACACCAGCTTCTTTTATGACGATAACGCACGATCCTCTACCTTCAGCCTTGATGAAGTGGAGGCCGACTTCGTCAAAGAGATTTCCACAGGGATTTCCGTGCGAGCGGATTTGAACTTCAGGAACGTGGACGATGACGACGGCAGCCTGAGCACTGACGATGTGCTGGAACAGGGCTACGTCACCTTCAGGCTTCCCTTGGCCAGGTCCATCGAGCTCACCTTCGGTAAGTTCAACGCCCCCATCGGCTTTGAGCTTCTGGACCCCGTGGATATGTACCAGTTTTCGCACGCACTGGTCTTCAACCTGGGCATCCCCACCAACGTGACCGGAGCCATGCTCGCGGCGCAGCTTGCTTCCCCGGTGGACCTGAGCATCTACCTGGTCAACGGCTGGGATAATATCAGCGACAACAACAAGGACAAAACGATGGGAGGCCGCATCGGTTTCACCCCTATTGAAAACTTCAACTTCGGCATCTCCGCCATCTATGGTGCGGAGGGGGACAATGAGGATGGCGACCAGAGATTCGTCCTGGACCTGGATGCCACCCTGAACCTCTCCGATTCCACCCTGTTCGGTCTGGAAGTCAACTATGGAACCGAGGAAAACCTTCCCACCAGCCTGCCCGTACCCGGGCGGGACGTGGATTGGTTCGGCCTGCTGCTCATGGCCCACCACGATTTCACATCCTGGCTCGGCGCCACTCTCAGATACGATTTCTTCGATGACAACGACGGAGGAAGAACGGGCGTAGTCCAACAGCTCCAGGCCGCCGCCGCCGCTCTCACCTTTACCCTGGGAAAAGGAGCGGGGGTAATCTTCGAATATCGTCACGACTGGTCGGACGTGAATTCCTTCATCCTGGCGAACGGCACGCCGGATGATAACAACGACACGTTCGCCCTTGAGTTCACCTACAGTTTCTGAAGCTGGACGAGGAGAAAACGTCATGAAAAAAATAGAGTGCATCATTAAACCCTTCAAGCTGGATGAGGTGAGGGAAAAGCTCATCGACATGGGAGTCGCAGGAATGACCGTCATCGAGGTGAAAGGTTACGGCCGCCAGAAGGGACACACAGAGCTGTACCGCGGCGCAGAGTACACGGTGGATTTCATTCCCAAGGTTCGCCTGGAGATAGTGGTTGCAGACGAGATGATGTTCAGAACCGTGGATGCGATAGTCGAGGCGGCAAGAACCGGGCAGATAGGCGATGGGAAGATTTTCGTCTCCAGCGTCGAGGAAGCGGTCCGCATCCGCACAGGCGAGAGGGGCGTTGCTGCGCTTTGAACATTTATTCTATGGCCGCATCAGCATGTCCTAATTTACACGGAGGTACGTTATGGTAAAGCGATTTTTGATGATTTCAGCATGCGTTTCGTTCCTTGTATTGTTCATGCTCGTCTTCCTTTCGCCCGTGATGGCGGATGAGGCGTCAGGCCAGCCGGCCTTGACGGCCGAGGCGGTGCAGACGAACGCTAACTACGTCTGGACGCTCGTGGCCGCTTTCCTGGTCTTCTTCATGCAGGCCGGTTTCGCCATGGTGGAGACGGGATTCACCAGGGCCAAGAACGCCTGCAACATAATAATGAAGAATATGCTGGATTTCTCCATGGGGTCCATAGCCTACTGGATGTTCGGCTTCGCCATCATGTTCGGGGTAAGCAAGACCGGCTGGTTCGGCACCAGCGGTTTCTTCTTCCAGGATTTCGCCCTGGACAATAATTCATGGGTCTTCGCCTTCTGGATGTTCCAGGTGGTGTTCGCTGCGGTGGCCGCTACCATAGTCTCCGGGGCAATGGCCGAGCGCACCAAATTCTCCGCCTACCTCATCTACAGCTTTGTAATAACCGGCCTCATCTACCCCGTCTTCGGGAGTTGGGCCTGGGGCAGCCTGTATAAAGGGGCCGGGTGGCTTGAGAACCTCGGTTTCATAGACTTCGCCGGTTCGACCGTGGTGCACAGCATCGGCGGCTGGTCCGCCCTGGCGGGGGCGATGGTGCTGGGGCCGCGCATAGGTAAATACACCAAAGAGGGCAGGCCCTTGCCCATCCCAGGCCACAACATACCCCTTGCGGCGCTGGGCGTCTTCATCCTCTGGTTCGGCTGGTACGGCTTCAACCCCGGGAGCACCACCGCCGCCTCCCCGGAGATAGCCTCCATAGCCGTGAACACCACCTTAGCCGCCTCTGCTGGATCCATACTGGCCATGATCACAGCGTGGCTGAAGTTCGGAAAACCGGACATCGGCATGACGCTGAACGGCGCACTGGCGGGCCTGGTGGCAATCACCGCCGGCTGCGCCAACGTGACCGCCAGGAGCTCGTTCATCATAGGCGCCGTGGCGGGCTCCATAGTGGTCTTCTCGGTGCTGTTCTTCGAGAAGAGGGGAGTGGACGATCCTGTCGGAGCAGTCTCCGTCCACGCCATGGCGGGCGTCTGGGGCACCTTCGCCGCGGGTCTGTTCAACGCTGAGGGGACCAGCCTGCACATGCTGGGCGTCCAGCTCCTGGGGATAGGCGCCGCCTTCACCTGGGCGTTCCCAACATCCTTCGTCATGTTCAAGATAATCCAGAAGACGATGGGCCTGCGTGTCTCGAAAGAAGAGGAACTGGAAGGACTCGACCTGGGCGAGCACAGCGCCTCGGCCTATCCGGATTTCCAGCAGACCACCTTCAGGCTCTAACAATACTAAGGACGTCCATTCCCCTTCAAAACAGCGCCGAATATAGCGCAGGGGCGACCGGACGGTCGCCCCTGTTCCTTTAAGAAGATGCCGTTAAATCCCGCCATAAATGAGAATGCAGCAAAACTAATCCCGTGCTGTCGGGTCTCCGCACCCGACAGCCTCCATGGGGGGCGTACTTCTCAGCGTCCTGTAGAGGCACGGCGCGCCGTGCCCTTACGCATGATAACCCCGATTAGGCGCAAAAGGCTTCTTTATTTCATAGGCCAGGAGGGGATGAGGGCGTCTATCTCGGACATGAGGCGGATGGTCTCCTTGATGGCGGCGACTATCTTCTGGTAGTGGGTGATGTCGTCGTAGGAGAGCTTTCGGCCTCTCCTGTCCTTTAGCCATTTATGGCAGACCTGGTAGCCGCCGATATGAAATCCCCATACCTCCGGATCGATGCCCTCGAAATACTGTTCCTTATTAATATACACCCTGCCCTGCGTTCCATCGGGTTCGGTGTAGGTCACTTTCTCGACCACGTTCGAGCCGCCCACGTCGAATCTGGCCATCGGCTCTTTACCTCTCCCCCCGGCCCCCTCTCCGTTAACGGAGAGGGGGTGTGAGGGAGAGGTAAGATGCAGGGATACAAGCTCCGCCCCTTTCTCCGCCAGCGCTTTAAATAATTTCTTATCCGACGTCAGGGGGACGCGGGGGAAGTCCATCTTGAGGAACTCTGCGTAGCGCTCCCGGTAGGCAGGCGAGTGGAATATGGCGTAGATGTAGTTGAAAATGTCTTCAGGGGTAAAAACCTCACCCTCGGGCTCTCTCTCCCTCCCTGCATGCGGGGAGGGCCGGGTTGGGGTCTCCGTTATAACCTCACCCCCTGCCCCCCTCTCCGTTAACGAAGAGGGGGAGCTTAAGGAATCGGAGATATGGTTCAGCACTTGATCCATACGGTTCATCACGTCATCATTGGAGAAGCGAAGCACGTTCAATCCCCGGCTCTCCAGGTAGGCTTGGCGAAGCTGGTCCTCTTCCTGCTGATACTGATGGATTGAACCTTCCACTTCCACCACCAGTCCGGCCTCGGCGCAGTAGAAGTCAACGATGAACCGTTCGATGCTGTGCTGTCTCCTGAACTTGAAGCCCAGCAGTTGACGGTTGCGCAGGCGTTGCCAGAGGAGGTTCTCCGCAGCCGTAGGCTCTGTTCTCATCTGTCGGGCCATGGGTTTGAGCCGGGCCCATAGCTCGGGCGAAGTTTGCCAGCCTTCACTCCCCCTCTCCGCTGAAACCTCACCTCCAAACCCCCTCTCCGCCGGCGGAGAGGGGGCCGGGGGGTGAGGTATAAACCGCAGCCCCAGCCGCTTCTCAAGCTCAGCCACGAAGTCAGGGTCCAGGTTAGGCACCCGGCCGTCTTTGCCTTCCGGCCACCTGCCCATCGCTTCCAATTTTAGCGGCAACGACATCTTATCAGGGCTCGTAGGGGCGCACGGCCGTGCGCCCCTGCCTTCTTCGGATGTTCCGATAAACTTCTCGGGGTCAGTGTAGAGGTAAAGAGGAATCGTATAACCCCTCTCTCTGGTTATGTTGGATACGTAGCAATCATCGGTAATTTTATTTGTCGGCCAAACATGTTTCCAGTTTTCACTAACGATCTGTCGGCAAATATGAAGTGCTAAATTTTCCTTAAGCATATGCCGCATGACATCGGGGCGTGGCCTGCAGATGAATCCCCTGGACTTGCCGGTATAGTATGTATGGCGGACATCGAAGGGGCGATAAAGTATCGGCACTATCTTCTTCTTATCAGGGCCGCTTGCTTTTATGTCCTCCTGAGCCAGATGCGCTTTCCAGTCCTGGACATCGCGTCCAAGCTTGTATTTTTCTCGCGCTGCTTCAATAGGTAGTCCGGAGAAGTCTTTGACCGTCTTCCAGACCTCGTCAGGCGACCAGTGGATGGTGAAGCGGTCGCGGGCGGTAACTATACCCACTGAATTTACCGGAAAAATTTCCGTTATTTTAAAGCCCTCCTGATACTCCGAAAGCAGTTCCGTGTCCTGCGGTATGAACAGATAGAATGGGGACTGCGGCTTAATTTCCTGCCACTCCGTGCTGCTGACGGCCTCTCCGAATAGCCGCTCTTCCTTGCTTTTTCTGATGCCCCAGATGTCGGCATGATAGACCCGGGCGTGGGCGACCCGCCGGTCGCCCCTACGGATGAAGATGCCTATGGAGACGCCCTGCTGGATGTCGAAGACGTTCTCGTCCTTCGAGCCGTCGGGGGCGTGCTCTTTCTTCTTGACGTTCCCGTGGAGGTCGAGGATGTAAATTTCGTCGAAGGTCTTCATGAGAGACTGTCGCATGCCGCGGAAGGTGGGGTTGTCCAGGTAGCCGTGGTTGGTGATGAAGGCCAGGATGCCCTGCCCCGTACGCTCGATGCGCCACTGCCCCCAGCGGATGAACTTGACGTAGTCGTCCTGCAGCCACTTGGGGTTTCTCTCTCCCAGCGGCTTGCCATCGACGGAATAATATTCCCTCACCAGACGGCCTATGAAGTTGGGGACTCGTTTCCCTCTGTCGTCAAATTCATAGCTTCGGTTGGCCGAGTGGCCCGAGTAAGGCGGGTTGCCCAGGACGACCATGATGGGCTTATCCTTCTTTATTTCAGTGGCGGCGTTTGCTTCCTCGGCTATGTATTGGGCGAAGAGGAGCTCGGACTTCCTGACCGCCTCTTCGAGGGTGTTGGTGAGGTAGATGCCCAGGCGCTCGTCCCGGTCGAAGCTGTAGCCCAGCTCCTTGAGCAGGAGGCCCAGCTTCATGTGGGCCACGGCGTATGGAGCCATGAGCAGCTCGAAGCCGAATATGCGGGGCAGGAGCTTCTCGGCGACGTACTCGTTCCACGCCCCTGCCTGCCCTCTCCCCCGCAGCGCTTCGTATATCTCATTTATGACGAAGTAGAGGAAGGTGCCCGTGCCCGCCGCGGGGTCGAGTATGAGCGTCTTCTCGTCGGCCAGACCCTGTGGCCTGCCGAAGCGCGTTTTCAGCAGGTGATCAACGGAGCGAACTATGTAGGAGACTACCGGCTCCGGCGTGTAATAGACGCCGCGCCTCTCTCGGGCGGCGGGATCGTATGCCGAGAGGAAGGTCTCGTAGAAGTGGACGACGGGGTCTTCCCGCGCCGTTCGCTTCCCGAAGTCGCGCAGGACGGATTCCATGTTCGCCCGGTCGAGGATTTCCGCCAGGTCATCCACCAGCCAGGCTATGCGGTCGTCCAGGTCCAGGCCCGCTATCTCGTTGAAGAGCCTGCGCAGGAAGGGGTTGGTCCTGGGTATGAGGTATGCGGCTTTCTCCCTGGTGAACTTCCCCGCGCCGTCTTTCTCACAGCAAGCGGCGAAGAGACCATAAACGATGGTCTGGGCATACATATCCGCAAACTGCGCCGCCGTCAGGTCGGGCAGCAGCACTTCCTCAAAAGCCTTGAATTGACCGTGCAGTGAGCCGCCTTCCTGCTCGCCTTCGAAAGCCCTCTCTATCAGGTCGCGTATCATGTGTGCAACGCGGGCCATGCGCCGAGCCAGCTCTTTCGAGGCGGCGATGCCTTCGGCTTCATGGGCGAGATAGTCCGACAACAAATCCGCCGCGCCCTGCACACCCGCTTTGTCCGGCGTGATGTTCCCCTGCTCATCGGCGACTCCCAGGCGGGCAACGGCACGACGCTGGCCGTCCACGAACCAGCGGAACTCCAGGTAGTCGGTCAATATCAGGTTGTTGAGAGCAGGGAGATAGCGCTTCATCTGGTCGCTCTTTTCGGCGGCGTCCAGGCTTGCGCCGATGTCCTTGGCTTCTATGTAACCGATGGTACCAGACTTCGTGGTGACGATGTAATCAGGCGCGCCGCAGGCTTCGCGGCGGGGCTCGTTGGTAGCCGTTATGTTCCTTCCGAGGGATTCTATCAACGCCTTGAGGGCGGGGCGGTGGGTATGCTCCGTGGCTCTTCCGGAGCGGAGGCTTCTTCTTATTTCGCGGATATATTTTTTGAAGGCTTCATTCATGTCGGCCACTGTGAAGCTGTTATTCGTTATGACCTCACCCCCTGCCCCCTCTCCGTAAACGGAGAGGGGATTAAGGGATAAGGTTTCACATTTAAACATTATAAGCAGATACAGGGCGGGCGGGCAACGATTATCCCATTGAAGCAGCTATTTGGTGGGCACAGCCCACCCTACTACATCTCACCACCTGCCCCCTCTCCGTTAACGGAGAGGGGATTAAGGGGTGAGGTAAGATGTAAAGATACAAGCTCCGCCCTTACATAAAATAGCTGTAACGTTGTGCTTACGTTTTAAATGAAGTAATATCGGGCCATGGCGAATAGTGAAAAATCGAAGCTGGAGTCGATAAAAAAACAGTTCGGCCGGACGTGGGAGATTTTCGCGGCCGGGTGGTGGAAATTTTTGATAATATTGGGCCTGCCCTACTTAGCCTATATCATCATCTTTCTCTTTCTTTCCCGTTTGCCCGCGGCTTCCGGCAATGGATTGTTCGCCCTGGGGTTAGGTTATTTTCTCATCACCGCCATATTAGCCTACGTCGCATTCTACTTGATAGCTACAGCGGGCATGATCTACGGCCTGGACAGGGCGAAAACCATAACCATAAAAGAGGCTTTCGGCAGGGGCGCCGATTATGCATTCCCGCTGCTTCTGGTGATGATCCTCATGACGCTGATATTCCTTGCCGGGTTTATACTGCTGGTAGTGCCGGGAATAATATTTCTCATAAGATACGGTTTCGCTCCCTACGCGCTCATTCATCAAGGGTTGAGGGGGTGGAGCGCGCTTCGGGAGAGCCGGGAGCTTGTGCGGGGATACTGGTGGCCCGTCTTCGGGCGATTGATACTTTTTTATGCAATAACGATAACGGCGCTGTTTCAGGCGAAAATACTGCTCCCGGCGGTCCATCCCAGCATAGTGGCGGTGGTAGTCCAGCCTTTCCTGAATATATTCCTGATCATCTACATGTTCGTAATATTTCAGGACCTGGTGGAGCTCAAGAGGCAGAGGACTTCTTCACCATCCGGGACACCGTGTACGTCATCACCTTCTCATCCCGCTGGTTCTTGACGGTGTGGAAGGCGGTGACCACGCCTCGGTCTCCTCTCTTTGTCTCCCGCAGCTCGGTCAGCTCGATCTCGACGTGTATGGTGTCGTTCACGAACACCGGAGCGGTCAGGCGCATTCCGTCGAGGCCCAGGAAAGCCATGGCCGTTTCCCGCAGCCAGCCGAGCTGGATGGTCAACCCTTCGGCCAGGCCGAAGGTAAGCGCGCCGGGGGCTATGCGCTTACCGAACATGCTCTTCTTTTCCACATATTCCACGCTTGCGAATAGTTCTTCGGTGAGTCCCACCATGTTCACGAAGTTGACTATATCCGTCTCCGAGACGGTGCGCTGGTAAGTGGTCAGCTTGTCGCCTACTTTCAACTGGTCGAAGTAGAGACCGTGCGTTTTGAAGTCCATCTTTCGCTCCTTTTTCAATATCTCTGAATCGGGAAAGGCAGGCTCAATGCCTGTTATCTGCTTAATATCCTGTCTTGGGGGCGGCAAGATGCCGCCCCTATTAACCTTTATTTTTATTTTGAGCGCCACCCCTGTTTGCTAACTAAATAAGAGCGCATCCTGCAGTTCCCAGGATAGCCG
>CAYVLI010000020.1:0-1988 GCA_964452105.1 uncultured Nitrospinota bacterium | reverse complement strand
CCACCCCTGTTTGCTAACTAAATAAGAGCGCATCCTGCAGTTCCCAGGATAGCCGCCATACCCATTCAATCGTTAATAGGGGCGGCATCCTGCCGCCCATCTCAAATTTAAACCAGATACTTTGCTAAATCATGTTCATTGACATTATCAGCCGTAGAATACAAATAGTCTTCCGGTTTATCTACAATTCCTCTGCGAACCGGATTTTCGTGTATATAGTTAATTTTTTGCATTAAGACTCTTTGGCTCCCAATAGTGAAATCTCTGAAACCTTTTTGCCAGATGGGTCCAGTTTTCTTTACCGTTGCATTAATTTCTTTGCTGGAGAAGCTTTTTAAGCTATGCATTATTTGAGAAACATTTTTATGGTTTTTAGGAATCAAAATCATATGGAGGTGCTCAGGCATGATTACGAAAGCAACTAAATCATAAAAGCCTTTTTCCCTGTTAAAGTATATTGCTTTTCTGAGAATTTCAGCTACCCGATTATCCTCGAAAATAGGGAGCCTGTCATAGGCCAGAGTAGTAATAAACGAAGGATAATACTCGATATTAAGATGTTTAGTTCTCACTGTTTATCTGTTTAATATCCTGTCTTGGGGGCGGCAAGATGCCGCCCCTATTAACCTTTATTTGGGGATGCCTTCCATTAATTGTTGGGGATGCCTCCCATTAATTGTGTTTCCTTGCGGTCGCTCAAATGATCCCCGACCGGCGCAGGGAATCGATCTTCTCCTGCGAGTAACCCAGGTATCCGGAGAGCACTTCCTGGTTATGCGCACCCAGCATGGGGGCGGGCTTGTAAGGGCCATCGTCGCAGCCGGAGGCCTTGACGGGGTTGCCGATGGCCTTGTATTTCCCCACGCCCGGATGTCCCATCTCGAACACCATGTCGCGGGCGAGCACCTGCGGGTCTGACAGGGCTCTGTCCACGGTATTGACCGGCGCAGCAGGTATGCCTTCCTTCGCAATGGCCTCCATCCAGTGCTGAACCGTCTCTTTTTCGAAGGCCCTGTCGAATATCTCCTGTAATTCAGCCTTGTTCTCAACGCGGAGGTTGTTGTCCACATACTTCGGGTTTTCCGGGAGGTCTTCCCTGCCTATGACCTTGCACAGCTTCCTCCAGAACTTTTCCGTTGGTGCGGCTACCACCAGGTAGCCATCGCTGGCCTTGAACGACTGGTAGGGAAAAACCGACTGGTGAGTCGTCCCGATGGGGCCGGGTATTACGCCGTTGGCGAAGTAATACTGCCCCACATAGGTGAGCATGGAAATCTGGCAGTCCAGGAGAGAGATGTCTATTTTTTGACCCTCGCCCGTCTGCTCTCTCCTGTACAGGGCTGCGGAGATGGCGTAGGCGGCGAACATCCCTCCGGCAAGGTCTCCTATGGGTATGCCGGCTCGGACGGGCGGTCTGCCGGGCTCGCCGGTGATGCTCATGCCTCCGGACCTGGCCTGCACCGCCAGGTCGAAGGAGGGTTGGTTCATGTCCGGGCCGTTGTGACCGTAACCTGATATGGAACACGATATTATACGGGGGTTATGCTCCTTCAGCGTCTCATAATCGCAGCTCAGCTTTTTGAGGGCCGCGGGGCGAAAATTATCGTAAACCACGTCGGACATCTTGACCATGTCATAGAAGACCCCTCTCCCCTCTTCTCTGTTGAGGTCAAGGGTGACGCTCTTCTTGCTCCTGTTGACGGCCAGGAAGAAGGCGTTCTGGCCGCCTATGGTGATATGCGTGCCCAGGCGGGTGGGATCTCCATCGCCCGGCATCTCCACTTTAATAACTTCAGCGCCCAGGTCTCCCATGAGCAGCGAGCCGTAGGGTCCGGCCAGCATCCTGGACAGGTCGAGTATCCTGACACCGCTCAGCATGGAGCGCATCTATTCTACCTCCCCTTGAACTGCGGTTTCCGTTTTTCGGCGAAGGACTTCTGCCCTTCCTTCACGTCCTCGCTGTTGAACACGGTATGGGTGAGGGCCGC
>CAYVLI010000019.1:13100-15346 GCA_964452105.1 uncultured Nitrospinota bacterium | reverse complement strand
ATAGGCTTATTGTAACTCGTATCGTTCATCTCATCCCCTCCGCATGATGGCTACGGCGCCGTCGCCCATGTCTCCGTAACCGGTGACCAGCCCTGTCCTGGCATCGGCAACCTGGGCCTTTCCCGCCTGCCCCCTTAACTGCTTTACCAGTTCGGCTATGTGGTTCATCCCTATAATGTGCGCCTGGGAGAGCAGCCCCCCGTGCGTGTTGACCGGCAGCTCGCCGCCAAGCTCTATACGGCCGTTCTCCACGAAGGAGCCGCCTTCGCCCTTCTTGCAGAAGCCCAGGTCCTCCAATTGGCACATGACTATGTAGGTGAAGCAATCGTAGATTTCTGCCACGTCTATGTCCTCGTGGCTGACGTCGGCCATCTCGAAAGCCTTGGGCGCTGCCTTGGCTGTGCCCAGCCGGGTCATGTCCGGGCGCTGGGTTATGGTGCTGGGTGAATCGGGATGTCCCTCGGCTACCCCAATGATGTACACCGGGGGCTGTTTCATGTCTCTGGCACGCTCCGAACTGCTGACCACCACTGCCGTCCCTCCATCGCTCTCCAGGCAGCAGTCAAAGAGGTGCAGCGGTTCTGAGATCATGCGTGAGTTCTGGTGGTCTTCCAGGGTCATGGGTTTATTCATGACAGCGTTGTCGTTCAACATGGCGTGCTTGCGCATGGTGATGGCTATCTGCGCCAGTTGTTCGCTTTTGGTTCCGTACAATTCCATGTGCCTGCGGGCCATGGGCGCGTATAGTTGTGCAGGGGCGATGGACCCCACAGGCATCTCGTACTCGGCGACGGTCTTGAACTGAGGCAACTGCGAGACCCGGCTACCCACCCGGCTGCCCGAGTAGCCGTTTCTTCCCACGACGCACAGGACATGGTTGGCCACTCCCGTGGCCACGGCCATGGCCGCACTCTGCAGCGCGGCGACGCAGCTCGCCCCGCCCATGGGCGTGGTCGCCGAATAGCGCAGGTCTTCTATGCCGAAGTTGGTGATGAAGTCCTCCGCCACCGTGCCGGTGGTGGCGTAAGGAATGACTCCGTCAATATCCTTCGGAGAGAGCCCGGCATCCTCGATGGCTCTCAGCGACGCTTGAAGCTGCAGGGCCAGTATGCTCATGCCGGAGCCTTTTGTGTAAGCCGTCTCACCTATTCCCGTTACAGCCGCACGTTCACGCAGCCATCCCATATCCCCTTCCTCCGAATTTATAAAGGTTTATTCCTTTGAGGGCAGGTCGAGTTCCTGAGAAGCGATTTCGGCCAGGTTGAACTTCTGTACCTTTCCGCTGGCGGTCATGGGGTATTCTTTCATGAAGAGTATGTATCGCGGACGTTTGAAATTGGCTATATCCTTGCAGAAATCTATAAGCTCCTGTTCGGAAACGTTGGCGCCTTCGTTTAATATTACACAGGCGGCTGCCACTTCGTTCATCCGCTCGTCAGGAACACCAACCACTTTCACCTGGTTCACGGCGGGGTGCTTCAACAGATGGCCTTCAAGTTCCACCGGGTCCATATTCTCGCCCCCGACCTTCAGCATCTCTTTGTAGCGCCCCATGAAGCGGAGGTAGCCGTCCCCGGTGATGAGGCCCATGTCCCCTGAGTGGAGCCAGCCGTCCTTGTCGATGGTCTTTGCCGTTTCCTCCGGTTTCTTGTAGTATCCCTCCATCGTCATGTAGGTCTTGCAGTATATCTCGCCGGGAGTGTCCGGAGGAAGCTCCTCGCCCGTTTCCGGGTTGACTATCTTCAGCTCGTAACCGACCAGGGGATAACCCGACAGGCAGGCGTTGACCTCCGGGTCGTCTTGTGGGAAACCCAGCGCCCCTCCTGCGCCCACTTCCGTCATGCCCCAACCCGATACGCATCTGCCCAGTTTCTCCTGCGCCTCACGGGCCACGGGAATGGAGCTGTCCATCCCTGAAGCAAACAAGCCGCCCCTTATGCTGCTGGTGTCGCGGGAATCGAAGTCGGGGTGCTCCATGAGGTCGTGAAAGTGGGTATCGAAACCGTGGGTCAGGGTGCATTTCTCTTGTTCGATGAGCTGCAGGGTCTCGCCAGGGTCGAATTTAGCGGTGAGCACCATGCGGGCGCCGGTTACGAAAGACATCAGCGGCCCCTCGTAGATACCGAAGGCGTGGAAGAGGGGAAGGTACATCATGATGACATCCTTCTTCGTAACCCCGATTCTGCTGGCCTCGTCCATGATGTTGCGTATTATATGATGAGAGTGCATGACACCTTTGGGGAAGC
>CAYVLI010000019.1:0-13000 GCA_964452105.1 uncultured Nitrospinota bacterium | reverse complement strand
TCTGTTCCCCTTCCAATCGACTCCGGTTAACGAATTCCTATTTGCAAGATTTAGTTTACTATAATGGAAACATCCAATAAAAGTCAATCATGTCAACCTTATGGTGACTCTCTGTTCGGCGCTCATCGAGCGCTACAGCTTGCTTTCCTTGACCCTGTTGGTAATGGCATCCCGCAGGACATATTTCTGTATCTTGCCGCTGGGGGTCATGGGCATTTCATCTATTATCTCCAGTTGTTCGGGATAGTACTGCTTGGCCATCTTCTGTTCAGCGAGGAAGCCTATCATCTCATCGAAGTCGAAAGTTTCGCCTTCTCTCAAAACCACGTAAGCGCAGGCCTTCTCCTGCAGGCGCTCGTCCGGCATGCCCACTATGGCCGCCTGCTTCACCTTGGGATGTTTGTGCAGGATGTTCTCCACCTCGACCACAGGGATATTCTCCCCTCCCCGGATGATGATGTCCTTGGAGCGGCCGCTGATGCTGATGTAGCCGTCCTCATCCATTATGGCCCGGTCGCCGGTCTTGAACCAGCCGTCGGTGGTGAAATTATCTTCCGTCATCTGCTTCCTCTTAAGATATCCCACAAAATGGGCCGGGCCGCGGCAGAGCAGTTCCCCTTCCTGCCCCGGGGGAAGGGTCTTCCCCTCCTCGTCCACTACCAATACTTCCATGCCGTGTACGGGGCTCCCGTCCGTCCCGCAAACCTTCTCATCCGGGTCGTCCATGTTGTTGAGGGTGACCAGCGCGTTCTCCGTCTGGCCCCAGCCTGCTGATATGGCGCAGTTCAGCGTGCTCTTGGCGTCCATCACCAGCTTGCGCGGGATGGCCGCTCCGCCGCAGATGAACACCCGCAGCGAGCTCAGATCATGACGGGATATGTTGGGAGCGTAGGTCAGATCGCTCAGGAAAGGTGTAGCCCCCATATTGAAAGTCACCTTCTCCTTTTCTATAAGCTCGACCCCCCTCTCAGCATCCCAGGCGTCCATATAAACTCCCTTGGCGCCTAACATGGTCGGCAGGCGCACCCCATAGAGGAAGCCTGTCTGATGGGCGAAGGTGGAAGCCATGAGGATCACATCCTTGGAGTTAAAGTTAAGCCTCTCTATGGTTTTTAGTACCGGATATACAAGAGTGTTGTGCGTGTGCATGACTCCCTTGGGCTCTCCCGTGGTGCCCGAGGTGAATATAATCTCGGTAACCTCGTCAGGGTCGCTGGCTATTTTGTCAAGACATCCCGGATCGCGCTTATTCTCCCAGGGCGTCTCTATCAGTTCCTGGTAAGATTTCATGCCAGAGGGAACGTTGTCCCCGATTACGTAGATATCTTCCAGTGAAGGGAGTTCAGGAGCAAGCTCCTTCATCATCTCCGTATAATCGAAGTTCCTGAATCGATCAGGAATAATCATGATTTTAGATTCACACAACCGGACCATGAAGCGTATTTCACGATGGCGGTATATGGGGATGAGTGGGTTACTCACGGCTCCTATACGGGATAGAGCGAAGTGGACTACTAAAAACTGGCTCAAGTTGGGGAGTTGGAAGGAGACCACATCGCCCCGCTGGACTCCGCGTTCCAGGAACGCCAGGGCCAGGCGTTGCACCTGGGCGGATAATTCACCGTAGGTCAGTCTCCCGTGAGGGTCCACAGCAGCCTCTTTGTCCGGGTCTCTTTTAACCGCTTCATCGAGGTAATCGCAGATGGTTTTGTTTATCCAGTGCCCGGCCCGCGTATATTCTCGTATCATTTCATCTGTGATTCGGGTCTCGAATTTCATCAGCCTATCTTCCCCCTTCTTCGACGTCATATCATGCAATCACCCACAACTGCGGGATGCATTATAAACATGGTAAATAGACGTTACAACTATAAACATTGATTAATATGCAGGTCAATACTAAGGTTCGCACCTTGCATGTTCCGTGCTGTCGAGTGCGGAGAACCAGCGGCACGAGAACTTTTGGCAAAAAAGTTTTGGGAGGGCGTCTAACGGAAACCCTTTCTCAAATAGATTCCCTCAGAAAAGTAAAGGAGGGTTTGAAACCCTGTCCTGTGCAAGTTACTCCTAAAATTGAATAACAAAGCTAGTGGTTGTACTTGCTTGTCAGATCATGGTCTCCTGGTCCTTCCAGTAACGGGCGCGCAGTTCCCGCTTGAGCACCTTGCCCGAGGGGTTGCGTGGGAGCCCGTCCATGAATTCCACCGACTTGGGGGTCTGGTATCCTGCCAGTTGACTCCTGCAATGCGTGATTATTTCCTCTCCGGTTGCAGAATGTCCTTTTTTGAGCACCACCACGGCTTTGACCGCTTCACCCCATTTTTCGTCGGGTGCTCCTATGACCGAAGCCTCCAGAACGGCGGGATGAGCGTACAGCACGTCTTCGATATCCTGGGGGAAGATGTTCACTCCCCCGCTTATGATCATGTCCTTCTTCCTGTCCACAAGGTAGAGATAGCCTTCTTCGTCCAGTCTCCCCATGTCGCCGGTAAGGAACCAGCCGTCCCGGTAGGATTTAGCGGTGGCTTCCGGGTTGTTGTAATACTCACGAAGAAGGGTGGGACCCCTGGTTACGATTTCCCCCACCTCGCCCGTGGGCACGTCGTTGCCCTCGTAGTCCGCCACCCGCATTTCCATGTTGAGGAAAGTCTGGCCCACGCAGCGTATCTTGCGGCGCTGGTCCTCGGGTCGCAGGTTGGTGATGAGCCCCGTTTCGGTGAGGCCGTAAAGCTCGAACAACTCGCACCTGAAGGTTTCCAGAATCCCGTTCTTGGTGCGGGTGGTGAGGGGGGCCGCTCCCGATACAAGGATGCGCAGCGAGCCGTAATTATGCCTGCCGATATCGGAGTGCTGGAGCATGATGTTGTACTGTGTGGGAACAAATATGGCGTTTGTTATTCGCTCATCTTCGATGAGTCTCAAGGCATCCCCCGGCTCGAAGCTGCGCATTATCACCACCGTACCCCCCATGTACAATTGCATCATGGAAAAGAACAGGGCGGCGTTGTGGTACAGGGGCGTGGAGCAGAGGTTTACATCACGGTAGCGTATGCCGTACTCCGCCGCGTAGCTGAGGAAGTACAGGATGCGGCAGCGATGGGTGAGTACGATTCCCTTGGGCAGCCCCGTAGTACCCGAGGAGTAGAGGATGACCATGTCATCTTCCTCGCTCACTTCCACCCCCGGCTCATCGGTTGAGTGGCCGACAGCCAGCTCCTCATAGGATTTTGTTCCCGCGGGGATGTTTTCTCCGAGGGATATGTATTTCTCCGGGGCTATCTTTTTCAGTTCCCCTCTTACCTCGTTGACCCTGTCGGTGAATTCGCTCTCCATTATGAAGGCCATGGAATCCGACTGATCGACGATGTACTGCAGGTCGCGGCCATGCAGCATATAGTTAATGGGCACGGCTACCGCCCCAATTTTGGCCAGAGCGTAGTAGATTTCCAGGTATTCGGGGCAGTTGTGCAGCAGGGTGGCCACGTTGTCGCCCTTCTTGATCCCCATCGCCATCAGGCCGTGGGCCAGGCTGTTAACCCGGTCGTTAAACTGCTTATAGGTTATCCTCCTCCCTCCGAAGACCATGGCCGCCTTTTGGGGAGTATTGTGGGCATGCAGCTTCAGCGAATCGCCTACGTTCATTCTTTCACCTCCCTCACGTGCATGCGGAAAGCAAGCAGGTAGTGCGGGTTTGAAACCCGGTCCTGTGCGCTCTTATTGCAATGTTGGTTCGTAAAAATAATAGCCGAGTTTGAAAACTATGTAAAGAGGGTTAGATTTCCAGGCGGGAGAGGGCGTCCAGCCCCCGCTTCATGGGTATGATAACTGCGGCTGCGATGACCGCCGCCGCCGTGCCGTAAGAAATGGCTATCTGGGCGATTTGCCACGTGCTCAGCGCCTCCGCACGGCCCACGGTGAAAAGCAGATAGGTCGGCCATGCTTCAAGCAGTACCACGGACGCGATGAATCCCATGCTGGTCACCATGTAAACTATGCCCCCGTAGCTGGTGGATATTTTGGTGATGTTCTCAGCCTTGAACACAGGGTATATGGTTCCAGAGCTCAGCGCCAAAGCCACTATGCTGAAGGTCATGGCGAGAATGGTGAAGGAAGAGAGGTACTTGAGGAACCTGTCGGCGTGAAGAAGGTGGTTACTGGCGATGATGAGCAACTGGGATAGGGCGGCCAGAGGGATGAGGCTGGTCCAGAACTTGCTCCAGAAAAAGCGCCTCATGGTCATGGGAGAGCTCCTGAGGAGCCAGAAGTAGTCTCCTTCCATGCTCACCGCGGGGAAGACGAACCTCGCCGCAATGGCCGAGATGACGAACCCCGCCAGCCCCATGTTGAGGTAAGAGAAGAGATTTTCCATGTAGTATTCGGCGATGGGCGCCTTATCCAGGGGAAGAACGCTGAAGTTGTACAGATAGACCACCATCAGCGCGGCCAGCAGGAGTAGTTGAGACCACTGAGAAGTATCTCTGAAGAAAGTCTTCACGTCCTTGATTATTATGGAGCGGGTGCTGGGGTGGAAACGGCGGGTTATGAAATCGAGCAGTCCGTCCATGAGCCAATTCCTGGAAAGCTTTGCCTGGTGTGCCTCCTGCGCCTTGGAGAAGCCGTAAAAATATATCCTGCGCGCCAGCAGGTTGCCCGCAGACAGTAAACCAATGGCGCTGGAAGTCAACATAAGCAGGTAGAAGCCGGTGCTGCCGGAGCTTCTCTGAGCCAGCGGAGCCAGGGCTTCAGTGGCCCAGTGGCTGGGCAACAACTGGGCTTTAGGCGCCCGGAGAACGGACAGATACTCCACCAGGTTGGAGAAAGCTTCGGGGTTCACCAGCTTCTCAGGCTGCAGGAAGCGGATTAAAAGATAGAGGATTATGACCAGAACGATGACCATGAGAAACAGGATGTCCCGTATGCGTTTCGCGGGGAATACGTTGACCAGGAGCATTGTAATTATCACTCCCAGGCTGGAGGGTATCATCAGAAAGGGCACGATGACGGCCGCCAGCGTAAGGTAATAGACCCAGGGTGCACCCATGACAGCCCCGTAAGATATGAAGATTGGGAGCGCAAAGAAGGTAACCATCCAGGAGGATTCCAGCAGGGTCTCGGCATGACGGGCCATATATATTTTCCCCAGGGAGACCGGCGATGAGAAGACCAGCGGCAGATCGTCGGACATGAAAAACGTTGACAGTGCGGTGATGATGTTGCTGAACAGGAGCACGGAGAATAAGGTCAAGAAAATCATGAACAGAAGCTTCCTGGCCAGGAGCTCCCCGAAGACTTCCACGCTGCCGAAATAGCCCAATATCCTGGAGAAGAGGACGTAGGAGCCGGCCCAGAAGAGCAGGGCCATGATTATCATCACGACCAGCTTCAGGACAGCATGCCGCTCCCTCTTACGAAGACTGTTCCGGAAAGCCCACCAACGGGGCATCAACATCAAAGCGATTTCGTTCATCGGCGATGCTCTCAGACGTCCTCAGCTAATCTATGACCCCGCATTTATCTTCTTTGCAATGTAGCAACCATTGCTTAAGTCAACTACATTGTTTACCCAGCCCGAGTGGCGCCCCGCGTTCAGCGGGGTTAATCCAAAACCTGTTTTCCCTCCCCTTGGCGGGAGGGATTTAAGGGAGGGGGTATTAAATACTACGGGGCGCGATCACCTCCACCTTTGTTCCTCCCCCGTCAAGGGGGAGGAGACTTTCGCCAGGGAAAACTTTTTCTAAACAGGTCAGCAAGGGCGGATTGGAAACCCGCCCTACTGATATCTGGCATTATAGATAAATACTATCCACACCGCTCTAAGCGATCTTCCTTCGCTTGTTACGCAGATAGTCCACGAAGATGTACTCGCCTATCTTGTCCGGCGTGGTGAAGAAAGCCCGGCCCCTGTTGATGCGGGTTATCCGGTCAACGAACCTCTCCAGGAAAGAGTCCCTGTTGAGCATGAAGGTGTTGATGGTAATTCCCCGGCGGGTGCAACGCTCCACTTCCTTAAGCGTCTCCTGTATGGTCTGGCGGCTTGGTGGATAACGGAGGTAGAGCTTCCCTTCTTCACTGTGGGCGGTGGGTTCCCCGTCGGTAATCATTATAATCTGCTTGTTGGGGCAATTTCCCTTGTCCAGCAATCGCGCCGAACATCGCAGACCCTGCTGGATATTTGTGAAGGATTCGGGGACGTTTGAGTACTGCCTGTCTATTTCCTCGTGGTCTATTTCCAGGTTCAGGTAGCCCCACTGCATGTTTATGAGGTCCACGGGCATGTAAGGGTTGTACCCGAAGGGTTTGGGCTGGATGAATGGAAGTTCCGTCGTCTTGATCTCCCTGGCATGAGTGTAGAATCCGACTATGTAAAGCGTATCCCTGGGGAATTGACTGCGGATGAGGCTTTCCAGGGCGATGGCTACCTTCTTGGCCGCGGAAAACCTGTCGAAGGTCTCCATCGACCCGCTCATGTCTATCATTATTGCCGTGCAGCAGTTCGACAGGTTTTCCGTCTTATAAACTTTGAAGTCTTCGGGTCGTATCCGGACTCCTCCCTCATTGCTCTCCCCGCGGATTATGGCGTTCATGAGTGTCTTACCCACGTTTACCGAGAAGTGGTCCCCGAACTCATAATCCTTCGTCTCTTCGATGAAATTGCTTGAGCTGCCCGAGCTGCTTATAACATGCTGCCCTCTGCGGGCCAGTTTCAGGGAAGAGAAGATGTCCCCCATGGCCTTGAAGCCTATCCTGCGAATGCCTTTTGGTGTCAGCCGCAGTTCCTTTCCGCTCTTCCTGATGTATCCCGCCTCCTCGAGGAGATCTGTAATGTTCTTGATGGCTTTGAACTCCTGCAGGGATTCATCTCCCAGAATATCCCGCAGTTTTTCCTCTTCGATGTTTCCCAACCCGGCTGAACGAACGGCTTGCTGCAGGGATCTCTCCAGTTCTTCCATCTCCTGAAGCCTTTCCATGGTCTTAAAGGCTTCATCCAGGCTGAGCTCTTCCCTGCCCCTGAAGGGATAGTTGCTCATCCATTGCGCGAAGCCCGGCTCCGAGCTGATGTTTTCAGCCAGTTCCGCGAGTTCCTCCCTGAACCCGGTGTCGAATATACTGCTCCGCATCAACCGGCCCAGTTCTTCCTTCATCTGGTGGGACATGCTCTCCATCAGAGAGGACATGGCTCCCATGCTGCGCTGCATCTGGCGTATAAACTGATCGAAATCCTGTGCGTTCGAACCATCGAAATGATGGCCGTGTCTGTCCATGAACTCCTGGAAATCGGGCTCTTCCCCCCGGGCTCTCTGCGTGAACATCCTGTTGAGGTCGCGAAGCATGTCCTTCAGTTGTTGCGCCTTCTCCCAGGTTAAATCCTCCAACTGCCTCTTCAGGTTCTGAAAAAAAGCGTGAAAGGCTTGTTGCTGGAGCATCTTTAGCAAGCTGCGGAATTCCTCCTTCGCTTCCTGATCCACGAAGTCGTAGCTGCGCAAGCCTTCCATACGCGAGCCCACCTCCTCGGGGAGGCTTTCGAGGTAATCGAGCTTACGCTGGATTCGAGATAGTTCGCGGCGCTCGGCTCCATCCCCGAGTGGCCCTTTGTCTTCATCGCCTCGCTGTCGTTCCTCCAGCGCCATGCGCTCTTTACCCATGATCTTCTCTAACTTCTCCTTCACCTCTTTCAGGGATGTATCCGGGTCGTAGCGGTCGAGCTCCCATTTCTTCATGCGCCTCAGTTTTTCCAGCAGGGATTGGACGCCCTTGAAGCCTTCTCCTCGCGGACCCTCTATGCCTCTCCGCATGATCGTTCGAAGAGCCCGCAACAGGTCGCCACCCTGTATCAGGCTGTCCGCCATCTGGTCCATTACCTTATGTGGGTCTGCCCCTGAAAACTTCTGAGTGCCGTCCCATCGGTAGTAGATGTATCTCACGCTTCAATACCCCGGGAAACAGGTTCACTGCTGCCCACCAGCGGTGGCCCCATTATGCAGCCGTCTGTTCCTGCCATCCATGAAAAAATGTTTAAACTCGATGAGGTCTTTCCTCGATATGCGCTTGCTGCCTTCCAGCCTCTGATATACTTCTTCGGGGTCTCTGTTAATCCACTCGCTTAAATTCCTGGAGGCCAAAAACAGGTTTTTCATCCTCTCCCTGACCAGACCGGGGAGTATGGGCCGCAAGATTTTCGCCATTGTTGAGTAGAAGGTGTTATCTATTTTTATGTAACTGTAAACCTGGTTCTCCATCAGCCAACTCTTTTTGTCCTTAACAGGATGATATTTGAAAACCATGATGGCCTCACCTTCCATGCGAGGCATGAACCTGCCATCGTAAAAGCCGGAGCCGTGATAGATACGCTTGCCCGGCTCCTTGTACACGAGTTTAAAGTGTCCGAAAATTCCTTTGGGGTCTATCCAGCGATAATTGTTGGCGCCCTCTTCGTAAATGTTATATTTGGCGAGTTTCAGCTCTCTCAGCAAAAGAGCCGACATGGAAAGCCGATCGAAAAGGTATTCGTATAGCTCAGGGTCTCCCGCCGAAATGGCCTTATCTACGTCCAGATATAAGGTATATTTTTCGGCAACAGCCTTCAGGGTGTCCCTGATTTCCGGAGGCAGCTTGTGTAATTCCAGGGCCGGGTCTCCGGGGGGAGGAGAGGTAAACCTTATCTTTATTTCGTTTTGATCGCTCCCCAGGGCCAGGGGGACAAAAAAGAGGGAAACCAGCAAAACGGTCAGAAATCTGTTCAAGACATTTTTACCGTACAATCTGCTTTTTCCCTCAGGCATGACAGTATTCCACGTCCCATTATCCATGTCTCACATCCTAAAGCATTAGAATTTTTCAGTCAACAGCCATATACTCATCGGCAAAGCCATCCTTAACCGCCGGAATAAAAAGCGTAAGCCCTTATTTCCCGCTGCGATGATGCCTTTGATTTTTGAATTACCACTTATTTTATATTTATAACCCTTTTCTCAGGAAAGTCATGGAGATATTCCCTTCTCATAATAGTGTCCAAATCTGACGGCGCGGTTCATGCGGTTTCTTCAAAAGCCTACATATAGCTCTTTGTCGCATCCTTAAAACAAGATACAGGAGTTTATCACCTCCAATTTAAGCGCTTGCCAGTGTGGGAAAACCACCGACCTCGCCTTTTTTCACAAGCGCATCACCCCGCTCCCTCCGCCTGTAATCTCCATACATACAAACATTGAACCCGCCCCACAAAGAAAATTATCAAAAAATAAGTTGACATCCGCCGCCATGTTTTATAAAATGAATCTAACAATCAAACTGGAAACTCCGCCTACTTCAAGGTGTATCTACGATAGGGCGAGTTTCTCCCCCGCGGCCCCCTGTTCTGTACTGAGCAGGGGGTCGTATTTTGTCCAAGTTAGATGATTTCCTGCTCCGCGACATGGTAAACCGTGCAGTGCGAGCGGAGAACGCGACCTCGCCTTTAAAACCATTGACACCGCCCCGGAGCTAAATTAAACTGCCTTCACCCCGAAAAATAGATAATAGACTGTCAGTCTGGCATTTTCATTGAAGCGGGGAATGTTAATGGTTCTAATATGAACGAGGGAGGGAGAGTCATGTGGAAAGATGGAGCTAAGTGTGCGGTGGCCCTGGGTTTCGATATAGATGCAGAGACGCTATGGCTCGGTCCCTTCAAGATGGATGATCCCGGCCACATGTCCATAGGCGAATATGGCCCCCACGTCGGGGTTCCGCGCATAGTGGACATGCTGGACAGATACGGCATAAAAGCGACTTTTTTCATCCCGGGATGGACAGCCGAACATTATCCGGAGATGGTCGGGGAACTTCACGAGAAGGGCCATGAGATAGGGCACCACGGGTACCTCCACGAGAACGTCATGAGGCGCAACAGAGAGCAGGAAGAGGAGATACTCCAGAAGGGGATAGAAATCCTGCAGGGTATCACCGGAGAAAAGCCGGTGGGATACCGTTCACCGGCGGGCGGGCACAGCCCGCACACGCTGCGCTTCCTCATGGACTACGGCTTCATCTACGACAGCAGCCTGGTGGGGAGAGACGAGCCCTATTACCTGGAGGTACAGGACACCGGCGAGAAGACGCTGGAACTCCCCCTGAGCTGGGAGCTGGACGACGCCCCCCATTTCCTGTTCAGCTTCGTACCATATCACACCGGCATGTCCGCGCCCTCCAAAGTATCTGAAATCTGGAGGGGTGAGTTCGATTGGTGCTATGGAGAAGACGGTTACTATAACCTGGTCTGCCACCCCCAGATAATCGGCAGGCGCCACCGCATGAAGCTGCTTGAGGACACCGTTCGCTACATAAGCGGGCATCCCGGCGTCTGGTTCGCAACCCACAGGGAGATAGCCGAGTTCTGGCAGGAGAATCACCCGCCCGAATAGGCGACCATGACGGTTAAACATGAATTTTATCGTTAGAGGAGGAGCAGGTTATGGAATACGAAAACATTATCTATGCCCGCGAGGGCGGAGTCACCACCATAACCATCAACCGGCCCCGATACAGGAACTCGCTGGATATGAACACCGCCCGCGAGTTGCACCAGGCCTTCCGCGATGCCAATGAAGATGCGCAGACGCGCTGCGTGATCATCACAGGAGCAGGTTCTGCTTTCGCCTCCGGTGGCGACCTCAAGTTCCTCCTCCAGGCCGCAAGCCTCAACCCCATCGAAGTCAAGGAAACGATATACAGCAATTTTCAGGGCATAGCCCGCGGGCTCCTGGATATGGAGAAGCCCACCATCGCGGCCGTAAACGGGCCGGCTGTGGGAGCGGGATTCGATATGTGCCTGGCCTGCGATATCCGCATCGCCTCGGACAAGGCCCTCTTCAGCGAGGCCTTCGCCCGACTGGGTGCCATACCCGGCATGTGTGGCATGTATATGCTGCCCCACATAATCGGCCTGGGCCGCGCACTGGAGCTTGCCTACACGGCGGAGGCCATATCGGGTCAGGAAGCCGAGCGTATAGGGCTTGCCAACAAGGTCGTCCCCCACGACGAGCTCATTCCCTACACGAAAAAATACGCCGAGCGCCTGGCCAACGGCCCCACCAAGGCGCTGGCCATGATAAAGGTGGGCATGCGAAGGGCGCTGGCCGCAGGGCTTCAATCGGAGCTCGAGTTCGCCGCCTATGCCCAGGGCGCCTGCTTCAAGACGGAGGATTTCCAGGAAGGAATCCGCGCCGCCGTCGAGAAACGGCCGCCGGTTTTTAAGGGTAAATAGGAGGGAACGCCCTTTCCCGCAAGAGGGTTTGACTCGGACCCCCTTCCCGAAACTCTTATGCGAGCATGGCCCGAAAGTATCTGGAAGGGAGTCTGAGGGGAAACCTTTCTGCAGAAAAGTTCCCTCGGAAAGGAGTTCAGCGATGATTAAGGATCTGGATTACGATGTCGTGGAAGTCGGCGAGGAGTTCGGCCCCCTCGAGCACTCCCTGGACGCCGGGATAATGGAAAAGTACTTGAAGGGTTCCGAAAACCAGCATCCCTGGCACAGAGACGACTCCCCCTTCGGCGCCGCCATCGCACCGCCCGGCATGCTTGGAAACCTGACCCTCCGCCTCTTTGACACGAAATATTTTCTCAAGATGGGCACCCTCCACGCCAAACAGGAGCTGGAGTTCTATAACCCCGTCCGTCTGGACCGCAAACTCATCTCCAGGGGAACCGTGACCGATAAATACATCCGTCGCGGCAGGGAGTGGATAGTATTCGAAGCAGAGTTCAGCGATGAGGAAGGAACCAGAATAGCCAGGAGCAAGGTAGTTACGGCCCTTCCCAGCGCACAGGCGGCCGGTGAGAAAATGGAGGAACGACCATGAGTGATAAAATCGTTCCGAAAGCGGGCGCGGAGCTTCCCCCCATAACCAGGCAGATGACCCAGGAGCGAATGAACTTCTATTCGGGCGATTCCCTGACCGCAAAACGAGGCACTTCCATACACATATACAAGGAGATGGCCCGGAAAGCAGGCCACAGGGACACCATCGCCCAGGGACTCATGTCGGCCGAGCAGATATCAGAGATGTTGACCGACGCCTTCGGGGAAGGGTGGATAGCAGGAGGCAAACTCAGCGTCGCCTTCATAGCGCCCGTCTTTCCGGGAGATGTCATAACCTCCTGCGCCAGGGTGACCTCCATCGAGGATGAAGGGGGCAAAAGGCGCGTGGAATGCGAGGTCTGGTGTCTTAATCAGGAAGGCAGGAAGGTCACCGTGGGCACAGCAAGCGCGCTTATTTAAAGACCAGCCCTCTCGTGGGCGGGGCAAGCCCTCTATCGAATTTCAGGAACCACCGATGCACACAGATTTTCTAATGATGTCCTCAACGCCTATCTGTGTGAATCTGTGTTTATCCGTGGTTAAAAGCCCCTCTATAGAATAGATGCAAAAATCCAAGGTTATGGCGGGATTACGCTTCAGATTCAAGGGGTTACGGGACATAATAACAACGTTTGCACAGCCTGAAATCCAAGGTCGCTTTTTTCGGCAAAAGAGGTAAAACCGGCCGCAAACCCGCACCGGGAGGGGGCTGGCGGCCTTAAAGTCCTATTTCACACAAACAGTGGAGGAGTTAAGTATTTAATAAGAAAGAGCAAAAGGGGAAGCAGTTGTTTTATACAATCTTATTCCTCTAAGTAATCTGGCGCACCTGAAGCGATGCACCTTGGAAAGGGGTTGCGTCCCTTTTGCTCATATGTCTCACGTGATGTTTTATGGCGGTCTCAAGGCTGTTTTGGTATACCTATGGGTAGACGTTCGGAGTTACATATAAGTGACAATAAGAATTCCTTTATATTACTTGAGCTACAGCATATTAAGCTTTCGAGAAAGGCCACATAGTTACATCGTGTTACATATAATTTAAGCCCAGAAAGCTACATAGATTGCGTCCCGTCTCGATTTCGTCCCTTCAACAGGTTGAGAGGGACTTGCTCCCTTCCTGCTCTTTGCTGGACACCCTCACGTATCCGGCGGCTTTGAGCT
>CAYVLI010000018.1:0-15561 GCA_964452105.1 uncultured Nitrospinota bacterium | reverse complement strand
AGGGGGCCGCACCGTGGGCGCAGGAGTCATCAACGAAATACTGGAGTAGGATAGACTTATAGAAATAATATTTTGCCGCGGCGAGGAGCGGGCATATGTTAACCGCCTCGCACGGCAGACCCGGTAGGCGAGGTAAGGCCCCATGGCAGACATAATTCACCTGGAATGCTCCGAATGCAAGGAAAGGAACTATTCCACGTACAAGAACAAGAAAATTCACCGCGACCGTCTGGAGCTTAAGAAATATTGCAGGAGGTGCAGGAAGCATACTGCGCATCGTGAGATAAAGTAGAGTTATTATGCCTGCCGTGGCGCAGTGAGGGCGCAGGCCAGTAGCTCTAACGGATAGAGCACCGGACTCCAAATCCGGGGGGTGGGGGTTCGAATCCCTCCTGGCCTGCCATAGCCCATCGATGGTATAACGAGTTTTTGCTTCATGGATATCGAATAGATGTTTGAAAGAATCAGGCAGTTTTTGAGGGAGGTAAAGATAGAGCTGAAGAAGGTCTCCACGCTTTCGAGGAAAGAGACCTTCGCCTCTACGCTGGTGGTTCTGATAACGATCTTTGTTATATCGGTCTTTTTGGGGATAGTGGACATAGGTCTCAGCAAGGCTGTGGGCCTGCTTTTGAGATAAATAAAAAAACATATAGAAAAGTGAGTGATGATTAACGCCATGGATGGCGACAGAGATACTAATAAGAAGTGGTACGTTGTACACACTTATTCGGGATACGAGGAAAAGGTAAAGAAGAGCATCCTGGAGAGGCTTAAGGCCGAAGGCTTTCAGGATAAAGTGGGTGAGATACTTGTTCCCACCGAACAGGTGGTGGAAGTCAAGGGGGGCAAGAGAAGAATATCGGCGCGAAAGTTTTTCCCCGGATACCTGCTGATAGAGATGGAGTTGAATAGAGAGACATGGTACACGGTAAAGAACACGCCTCGGGTAACGGGCTTTCTGGGAAGCGAACAGGAGCCTTCGCCGTTGCCTGAATCGGAGGTGGCGGTTATTCTCGAGCAGGCAAGGGAACAGCCGGACAAGCCCAAGCCGAAATTTACTTTTGAAGAAGGGGAAAAAGTCAGAGTGCTCGAGGGCCCTTTTACAAACTTTACAGGAGTGATAGGAGAGGTTAACGAAGAGCGGGGTAAGCTCAGGTTAATGGTATCGATCTTCGGCAGAGCTACTCCGGTGGAACTGGAGTTCCTTCAGGTAGAGAAGATCTGATAAATCCCATCCCGGAAAAATTCTGAGGAGTGGTAGGGGGTTATTTGTCGTTTTTTTCTTTTGAAGCCAGCTTAAATATTGTATAGTAATCGTTTTATTTGAGGATATAAAGAGAAGATGGCTAAAAGACCGATTAAAGCATACATAAAATTACAGATACCAGCCGGGCAGGCCACACCTTCTCCGCCGGTGGGACCGGCGCTGGGGCAGCAGGGTGTGAATATTATGGAATTTTGCAAGGAATTTAATGAGCGTACCAAGGGGCAGGAAGGCCTGGTGATCCCGGTAGTGATAAACGTTTACGATAATCAGAGCTTTGATTTCGTCACCAAGTCGCCCCCCGCTTCGGTGCTGCTTAAAAGAGCGGCAGGAATTGCCAAGGGTTCATCGGATCCGAAAAGGGAGAAGGTGGGCGCGGTTAAGTTAAGCCAGGTGCAGGAAATAGCCAGGGAGAAGATGCAGGATCTCAACTCTTTCGACCTGGAGAATGCGGTGGAAATCATAAAGGGCACCGCTCGCAGCATGGGAATAGAAGTAGAAGAGGAATAGGAAAGCTGCCGAGAGGAGAGCAACGATGCCTTCAAGAGGAAAAAAGTACAGGGATGGCAAAGAACGTGTGGACCGGGAGTTCTATACTCTTGAAGAAGCAGTTGCGCTTTCAAAGGAGCTGGCCCACTCGAAGTTCGACGAGACTGTGGAAATGGCCGTGCGACTGGGAGTGGATCCCAGGCATGCAGACCAGATGGTGCGTGGAAGCGTGGTTCTGCCGAGAGGCACTGGGAAAGAAGTGAAGGTCATGGCTTTTGTACAGGGTGAAAAGGTGCAGGAGGCCAAGGATGCCGGGGCGGACTATGTAGGGACGGAAGAATATGTGAAGAAAATTCAGGAGGGATGGCTCGAGTTCGACAGAGCTGTAGCCACTCCTGACGTCATGAGCATGGTGGGGCGCCTGGGGAAAATACTCGGCCCCAGGGGGCTTATGCCTAATCCTAAGAGCGGGACGGTATCCTTCGAAATAGGAAGGACGATAAGAGACATAAAATCCGGAAGCGTGGAGTTCAGGGTAGATCGCAATGGGATCGTTCACGTTCCCATGGGGAAGGTGAGCTTCGAAGCTGTTCATCTGGTGGAGAACGCCTGGGCGTTGTTGGATGCTCTCATCAGAATGAAGCCTCCCACCAGCAAGGGGCAGTATTTGAAGAGTATAACGGTGAGTTCCACCATGGGGCCTGGAATCAAGATCGATAACCTGAAAGTGGCTTCTACGCTGCGGTAGTTTTAAGGTGGTCCTGTTGAGGGAGCTATTACGGGTACGGGGAGTAGCGCTTTGGTTGATCAGACTAAGATAGCAAAGGCGGAGGTGCTCAAGCAGAAGTTCTCCGGCGCCAATAACGCTGTGCTGGCTGATTTCAGAGGTCTCAGCGTGCAGCAAATGACGGAGCTCAGGAGGCGCTTGAGGGAGAGCTCAGTGGATTATATGGTAATTAAGAATACCCTGGCGAGGCTGGCTTCGCAGGAGACTCCTTTCCAGGCCGCAAGTGAACTGTTTAAGGGTCCGTTATCTATAGCTTTCTCTGGCGAAGATCAGGTGGTGGCCGCCAGGGTCATGACCGCCTTCGCAAAAGATGAACCGGCTCTCGAGATAACGGGCGGCCTGTTGGAAGGAAAGGTCATAACCTCCCAGGAGGTTATGGAACTGGCTAAACTTCCCGCGAAGGAGCAGATGCTTAGCCAGATGCTGGCGGGGATGAAATCGCCTATGGCGGGTATGGTGAACGTGCTGATGGGAGTGGTGAGGAACCTTCTATATACCCTTAAGGCTATTGAGGAGAAGAAAGCGGTGGGGCCATAAAAAAATTTGGTCTCGTGTCGATATGCAGGCGGCTCCGCCTGGGAAATGTAATTATGCGGCCTTCATCAGTACATGCCTAATGGCGGGCGGGTTTTTGTGGGCTGTTTAAGCCTTATGATTCATGGAGGTAGAGGATGGCAGAAATAACCAAAGAAGACGTGGTATCTTTTATCGAGAACATGACTGTGCTTGAGTTATCCCAGTTCGTCAAAGAGCTGGAAGATAAGTTCGACGTCGTGGCTGCGGCGCCCATGGCGGTTGCGGCGGGCGGAGCCGCAGGAGGAGTTGAGGCCGCCGTTGAAGAGCAGACTCAGTTCGATGTGATTCTGACCGCCATCGGAGAGAAGAAGATACAGGTTATAAAAGAGGTCAGGGCCATAACCAATCTGGGCCTGAAGGAAGCCAAGACCCTTGTGGACGAATCTCCCAAACCTGTTAAGGAGAAAATCAGCAAGGAAGAGGCGGAAGAAGTAAAAGAGAAACTTGAAGCTGCAGGCGCCACCGTTGAGATAAAGTAATTTCTACCGGGTAAGCCTTCCTGAGGGAAGGCGAGTTTTTTCTCCTGATAGAAGTCCGATTTAGGAGGAATAATGAGCAAGCCGAAGACTGCTTTTGGCGAGAACCATCGCCATAGGGAAGGTTTCTCCCGAATACCGGCGATAATAGATGTTCCAAACCTTATTGAGATGCAGCAAAACTCTTACGAGTCTTTTTTGCGGAGCGATAAGAAACCCGGCGAAAGAGAAGACGTCGGGTTGGAAAGCGTGTTTCGTAACACTTTTCCCATAAGTGATTACAACGAGACTGCTTCCCTCGAATATGTGGGTTACGAGATTGGCATCTGGGAGTGCAACTGCGGAGAATATAAAGAGTTGGGTGGGCCCGGCGTGGTTTGCGATACCTGCGGAAAGGAAATCGTCTATAAACAGAAGTACGATGTTTATGAGTGCAGGCAGAAAGGTCTCACCTACAGCGACCCTTTGAGGGTCATGGTGCGGCTCATAGTTTACGAGGTAGCCGAAGACGGAAGTTCAAAGGATATAAAGGACATAAAGGAGCATAAGGTCTATCTGGGGGAGATACCCCTGATGACCGAAAAGGGCACCTTTATCATCAACGGTACCGAGCGGGTGATAGTGAGCCAAATGCACCGTTCTCCCGGTGTGTTTTTCAGTGAAGAGAAGGGGAAAAGCCATCACAGCGGCAAGTTCGTCTATTCGGCGAGGTTAATACCTTATCGCGGCTCATGGGTGGATTTCGAGTTTGATACCAAGGACATACTTCATGTGCGCATAGACAGGAGACGAAAGTTTCCTGCCACCATACTTCTTAAAGCTTTTGGCTACACCACCTCACAGATTCTGAAGATGTTCTACGATGTCCAGGATATAGGGTATCATTCAAAGAAGGGACAGTTCTTTGTGAAGCTGTCGGGCCTCATACAGAAGCATAAGGCCATTATTCAATCCAAGGAGGAGAAAGGCCGGGCTAAGGCCACGGAGGCCGCCCTGAATAAGCTGCAAAAGCTTAAATCTCAGGGACTAAAGGAGATTCCCGTAAAAGAAGAGGATCTGGTGGGCAGGGTAGTTGCCACGGATGTGGTTGATGAATCAACCGGTGAGGTGGTCCTCGAGGTTAACTCGGATATTACCGCTGAAACACTGGAGGAGATTAAAGAGAAAGGCATAAAAGAGTTCGCTATTCTGGACATGATAGCGACTAACATTGATAACTCCATAAGAAATACTCTGCTTCAGGACAAGACTCCGGGCCAGGACGAAGCTCTGATAGAGGTTTACAAGCGCTTGAGGCCGGGGGATCTTCCCACCCCCGATACGGCCAGAATTCTTTTCGACAACCTATTCGGGAATGCCAAACGCTATGACCTGTCCAAGATCGGCAGGTTGAAGCTGAACCGCAAGCTGGGCCTGGATTTTCCGCTGGAGGAAAGGTTCCTGAGAGCTGAGGATATCGCGGCGCTGATAAAATATATGATCATGCTGAGGCAGGGCCAGGGCCAGGTGGATGACATAGACCACCTGGGCAACCGGAGAGTGAGGTCCGTTGGTGAGCTGCTGGAGAACCAGTTCAGAATCGGATTAATGAGGATGGAGAGAGCGATTAAAGAGCGGATGAGCGTTCAGAATCTGGAGGCGGCGGTACCGCACGATCTCATCAACTCAAAGCCGGTTACGGCTTCCATAAAGGAATTCTTCGGGAGCAGCCAGCTTTCTCAATTCATGGACCAGACTAACCCCCTCTCAGAAATCACTCACAAGCGCAGGTTGAGTGCGCTGGGGCCAGGTGGACTCACCAGGGAGAGGGCCGGTTTCGAGGTAAGAGACGTTCATCCGAGCCACTACGGGCGTATTTGCCCCATAGAGACTCCAGAAGGCCCGAACATAGGGCTCATTTCATCTCTCAGCACCTACGCGCGAGTCAATGAGTTCGGTTTCATTGAGACGCCTTACCGATTGGTCAAAGACGGAGTAGTGACCGGTGAGGTGGAATACCTCTCCGCCGATCAGGAAGCCGATTACGCCATTGCACAGGCCAACGCTCCCATGGACGATAAGGGCAGGCTTGTCACGGAGCTCGTCTCATGTCGTAAAAGCGGTGATTTCGTGCTGGTGCCGCCCCGGGAAGTGGATTTCATGGATATTTCCCCCAAGCAGTTGGTAAGCGTCTCGGCTGCGCTCATTCCTTTCCTGGAACACGACGACGCTAACAGGGCGCTCATGGGTTCTAACATGCAGCGCCAGGCGGTGCCTCTGCTTAAAACAGAGTCCCCCCTGGTGGGGACCGGTATGGAATACGTAACCGCACGGGACTCTGGCGCCACGATAATGGCCAGAAACGATGGTGAGGTAGTTTATGTAGACGCCTCACGCGTCGTTGTGAGGACGCCGAAAAAGAAGTCGGGGAACGATCATTCGGGAGTGGACATCTACCGTTTCACCAAGTATCAGCGCTCCAACCAGAATACCAGCATAAACCAGAAACCCATTGTGAGGGTAGGACAGAAGGTTAAAGAAGGGCAGGCCATAGCCGATGGTCCGGCCACTGATCAGGGTGAACTGGCTCTGGGGAGGAACGTTCTGGTGGCATTCATGCCCTGGCGCGGGTACAACTTTGAGGACGCGGTGGTAATAAGCGAGAAGGTGGTCAAGGAGGATATTTATACTTCCATTCACATACAGGAGTTTGACGTCGAAGCCAGGGACACCAAACAGGGCAAGGAAGAGATAACCCGTGACATCCCCAATGTAGGTGAAGAAGCACTGAAGAACCTCGATGAGAGCGGGATCATCAGAATAGGGGCCGAGGTGCGGCCTGGCGATATTCTGGTCGGGAAGGTTACGCCCAAGGGAGAGACCCAGCTTAGCCCGGAGGAGAAACTGCTCAAGGCTATTTTCGGTGACAAGGCCGGAGACGTCAGGGATTCTTCACTCACCGTACCTCCGGGGGTCGAGGGAGTGGTCATAGACGTAAAGGGTTTTACCCGGAGGGGAGTGGAAAAGGATTCGCGAACCCACTCCATCGAGAATAGTGAAATTGCAAAGCTTCAGCGCGACTTTGAGGATGAGGTAAAGATACTTGATGAAGAGAAGGATAACAGGATAAGGGAACTCCTCGAGGGGTCTCATGCCGCTCAGGACATAGTCGATCCCAAGACCAAAGAGGTCCTCGTTCATTCCGGGAAGGAGATTGCCGCTCGCTCATTGGGTTCTCTGGGAGGCAAAGCTTTGCTCAAGGTGAAGGCGTCTTTCAAGGAAGGGGTGGAAGAGCAGATCGAAGAGGTTATCAAAACAAATAAGGAAGTGGTGAAACTCCTCGAAGAGCGCTTGAAGGGCAAGATAGAGAGGCTGAAGAAGGGTGATGAGTTGGCCCCCGGAGTTATCAAGATGGTTAAGGTTTACGTGGCCATGAAGAGGAAACTCTCCGTGGGAGACAAGATGGCCGGCAGGCATGGCAACAAGGGCGTGGTCGCCATAATTGTGCCTGAAGAGGACATGCCTTTCCTCCCCGACGGCACTCCGGTGGAGCTTGTGCTTAATCCTCTTGGCGTGCCATCCAGGATGAATGTCGGTCAGATTCTGGAGACCTATCTCGGATGGGCGGCTAAAGAGCTTGGCACCTACTTTTCATCAGCGGTGTTCGACGGCGCCAACGAGGACGACATAAAAGCCATGCTTGAAAAAGCTGGGTTGCCTTACACTGATGGAACAATTCTTTACGATGGAAGAACCGGCGAACCCTTCGATCAGAAAGTGGTGGTCGGGTACATATATATGATGAAGTTACATCACCTGGTCGACGATAAAATCCACGCTCGCTCCACGGGGCCATATTCACTGGTAACTCAGCAGCCTTTGGGAGGCAAGGCCCAGTTTGGGGGTCAGAGATTGGGCGAAATGGAAGTTTGGGCGCTTGAGGCTTACGGCGCAGCCAAGACGCTGCAAGAAATGCTTACCGTCAAATCGGATGACCTCATCGGACGCACCAAGATGTACGAAGCGATCGTCAAGGGAGAGAACACACTTCAGGCAGGCTTGCCAGAATCCTTTAACGTACTCATTAAAGAACTTCAGAGCCTCGCTCTCGACGTAGAGCTTATCGAAACGGATAAGGAAGAGTGAAGGCGGGCTTCAGGCATGGTAGCTCCCGGGAAATGAGGAGATGCCTTCTGTGGGACCTTTAATAAATCAGTTCAGGGGGAGGATGACCTTTGGACAACAGCATAATGAGCTTTTTCGATAAACCGAAAGACCCGATAGACTTTAATGCCATAAGGATACGCATCGCATCGCCGGATAAAATCCGGGATTGGTCGTTCGGTGAAGTCAAAAAACCTGAAACAATAAACTATCGCACCTTTAAACCGGAGCGGGATGGGCTTTTCTGCGCCAAAATATTTGGTCCCACCAAGGACTGGGAGTGCAACTGCGGTAAATACAAGAGGATGAAGCATCGGGGAGTGGTGTGCGAGAAGTGCGGCGTGGAGGTCATACCTTCCAAGGTGCGGCGCGAGCGAATGGGCCACATAGAGCTGGCCTGCCCGGTTTCCCATGTCTGGTTTTTCAAGGGCCTGCCCAGTCGTATAGGCAACCTGTTGGATATATCTCTGCGCCAACTTGAGCGCATACTCTACTTCGAATATTACGTGGTAATAGACCCGGGCAGCACTACTCTTAAGGAGAAGCAGCTGCTTACCGAAGCGGGGTATCGCAAGGCGCTGGAAGAGTATGGAGAGACCTTTGAAGCCGGCATGGGCGCAGAGGCTATAAGGGAGCTGCTGAGGCGGCTGGAGCTGGATAGTCTTGCCGAAGAGCTGAAAAAGGAGATAAAGGAGACCGCCTCCCAACAGAAGAAGAAGAAGTTGACAAAGCGGCTCAAGGTTGTAGAGGCTTTCCGAAGGTCGGGTAATAAACCTGAGTGGATGATCCTTGAAGTCATCCCTGTAATCCCTCCAGAGATAAGGCCTCTGGTTCCGCTGGATGGGGGTAGGTTCGCCACCTCCGATTTAAACGACCTCTACAGGAGGGTTATCAACAGGAACAACAGGCTCAAGAGGCTACAGGAGCTAAAAGCGCCGGATATAATAATTCGTAACGAAAAGCGCATGCTCCAGGAGGCAGTGGACGCACTCCTGGATAACGGCCGCCGGGGCCGGATCATTCGCGGGCCGAATAAGAGGCCCCTCAAGTCGTTGAGTGATATGCTGAAGGGTAAGCAGGGGCGCTTCAGGCAGAACCTGCTGGGCAAGAGGGTGGACTACTCCGGTCGTTCAGTTATAGTTGTCGATCCACAATTGAAGTTCGACCAGTGCGGGCTGCCCAAGAAGATGGCCCTGGAGTTGTTCAAACCTTTCATATACCATAAGCTGGAGCAGGAGGGGCACGCCGCCACCCTCAAGAGCGCCAAGAAGATGGTCGAGCAAGGCAGGCCGGAGGTATGGGATGCTCTGGATGAGGTTATCAAGGATCACCCGGTTCTCCTGAACAGGGCCCCTACGCTCCACAGGCTCGGCATTCAAGCTTTTCAACCCATCCTGGTGGAAGGTAAGGCCATACGCATTCATCCCCTCGTCTGCGCCGCGTTCAATGCGGATTTTGATGGAGATCAGATGGCGGTGCATGTGCCTCTGTCCGTAGAGGCGCAGATTGAAGCAAAAGTACTGATGATGTCTTCTCACAGCATCCTTTCCCCTGCTAATGGCAAACCTCTGGCGGTACCCAGCCAGGATATCGTCCTTGGCCTCTATTACCTGACCAAGATGAGGGGTGGTTCAAAGGGCGAGGACAAGGTGTTCTCAAGTATGGATGAAGCGCTCATAGCCCATGATTTGGACGAAGTGGGGCTTCAGGCCAGGATAAAGGTCAGAATAAAGGGGGATTTGGTCACAACCACCACAGGCAGGGTTCTGCTGTATGACGCAATTCCTGATATCCTTCCATTCCACCTGGTGAACAAGCTCATGGATAAGGGGAGCGTCACCGACCTGGTGACACAGTCATACCTCATAGCCGGAAAGGATGCCACGGTTGTACTGCTCGAGCGACTCAAAGAATTAGGTTTTACTCACTCCACCCGGTCTGGCATGTCCATATCCATTGACGATATGAAGATACCTGACAAGAAAGAGACTATGGTGGAGAAGTCGCGCAGGGAAGTCATAGCGGTGACCAAGCAATACCGGGATGGTCTCATCACAGACGGGGAGAGATATAACAAGGTAATCGACATCTGGACCAACCTTACCGAGCAAGTCTCCAAGGAAATGTTCAGGGAGCTGGACACTGAGGATGAGCTTATTCAGAAGGGAAAGGAAGGAAATGGAAAGGATTTCAACTCAGTGTTCACCATGGCCGACTCGGGGGCCAGAGGGGGATCCCAGCAGATACGGCAGCTTGCCGGAATGAGGGGGCTTATGGCCAAGCCCTCTGGAGAGATAATGGAAACCCCCATCACCGCCAACTTCCGCGAAGGGCTCACGGTGATGCAGTACTTTATTTCTACTCACGGCGCCAGGAAGGGGCTGGCGGATACTGCTTTGAAAACCGCCAACTCCGGTTATCTGACCAGGCGTCTGATAGACGTGACTCAGGATGTCATCGTGACGGAAGAAGATTGCGGAACTCTCAAAGGCATAGCAGTAAACGAGTTGGTGGAGAGTGGAGAAATCATAGAGTCCATCGGGGACAGGATACTTGGCCGCATCGCCGCAGAGAGTGTGCTCGATCCGTTCTCGGGTAAGACGTTGGTTAATGCGAACGAAGAGATCGACGAAGAGAAAGTCAAGCTCATTGAAGATGCCGGTGTGGAGTCGGTTAAAGTCAGGTCGGTGTTGACCTGTGAGGCCCGAACCGGTGTCTGCTCTCTATGCTACGGGCGCAATATGGCTACCGGCTCCATGGTTGAAATAGGGGAGGCGGTGGGCATAATCGCAGCGCAGTCCATCGGAGAACCCGGCACGCAGCTCACCATGAGGACTTTCCACATCGGAGGAACCGCCAGCAGAGTGGGAGAGCAGACCGCCCACGAAGCCAAGAATCAGGGTATTATCCGTTACCACAATCTCAGGTTCGTGCTCAATAAAGAGAAGCACATGGTGGTAATGAACAGAAACGGAGCGCTCGTCGTTCAGGATGAAGAAGGCCGGGAGAAGGAGCGCTACCCTGTGGTTTACGGTGCGAGGCTTCTGGTCAAAGACGGTCAGAATATAAACGGCGGAGACAAACTGGTGGAGTGGGACCCGTTTACCATGTCCATACTCACCGAGGAAGAAGGAATCGTATCCTTCGTTGATCTGACGGAGGGTATGACCATGAGGGATGAACTGGATGAACATACCGGGCTTTCGAGAAAAGTCGTCCTCGAGCCGCCTGAAGCCAGCCTCCAACCCGCCATTGCTATCCTCGATGCGGAAAGCAGAAAACCCATCGGCAGATACATGATGCCCGCGGGCGCGTACCTCATTGTGAACGAGGGAGAATCGCTCTCCAGGGGAGACGCCATAGCCAGGATTCCTCGCGAGAGCGCCAAGACGAAAGATATCACCGGAGGCCTCCCCAGGGTTGCCGAGCTGTTCGAAGCGCGGAAACCCAAGGAGCAGGCCATAATCTCCGAGATCGACGGCGTTGTGCGCATATGGGAACCTCAGAATATAACCGTATATACGGAAAAACGCGGAAAGGTCTCCTTCGTGGACATCAAAGGAGCTACCATAAAAGAAGAGCTTGACAAGCAGACGGGTCACCACAGAAAGATCGTA
Organism: uncultured Nitrospinota bacterium; assembly: GCA_964452105.1. Taxonomy (GTDB): domain Bacteria; phylum JAUXIQ01; class JAUXIQ01; order JAUXIQ01; family JAUXIQ01; genus CAYVLI01. The sequence goes on along the minus strand of CAYVLI010000018.1, from coordinate 4,209 downwards.
ACCGGTTACTTGAAAAACAAACCAGAGCCGAGATTGTCCATTGTTGATGAGTCGAGCGGCGAGGTTATCGGCGCCTGTGCCTTACCTGTCGGCGCAAACATTATTGTCGATAAAGGACAGGATGTTTCGGCGGGCGATGTACTGGTCAAAGTACCCCGAGAGAGCTTGAAATCCGAGGATGAAATTCATGTTGAGGATGCGGTAAAGATAATCGAGTCTGAAAAGATGGTGGTTGTTGACGATGGCATATCCAAGGACTATGGCATACCCAGGGGAAAACATATAACCGTACGCGATGGAGATAAACTCAAAGCCGGGGAACCTCTGGTTGAAGGAGCCCCGAATCCCCACGATATCCTGAACGTCCTTGGCGAGGAAGCGCTTCAGTCTTATCTGGTGAACGAGGTCCAGGAAGTGTACCGTCTGCAGGGGGTTCACATCAACGATAAACACATCGAAGCGGTGGTCAGGCAGATGATGCGTAGGATCAGTGTGGAGGACCCAGGGGATACGGACTTCCTGACGCTGGAGCAGGTATCCAAAAAGGAGTTCCAGGCCAGGAACGATGAAGTGATTGCGGAAGGCGGGAAACCGGCCAGGGCCAGGCCCTTGCTGCTGGGTATTACTGCGGCGTCTCTGGGTACAGACAGCTTCATATCCGCCGCTTCTTTCCAGGAAACCACCAAGGTGCTTACCCAGGCGGCTGTGTCCGGGAAAGTTGACAGGCTTAAAGGACTCAAGGAGAACGTCATCATGGGGCGGCTCATACCTGCCGGGACGGGAGTCAAGGATTACTACAGTCCCGATATTGAAGAAATGGGAAAGGATGAGGAAGAGAGGGGCTTGCACGAGATTGCCGCAGCCGGTTCTTAATGGCGCCGAGGAGCCTGTTTTGAAGAACAACATTGCCCCCTGGCCGATAATTCAGATAAGGGAGGTGCTGCTTGCCTACCATTAACCAGTTGGTAAGGAAGGGAAGACAGACAAGGAAAAAGAAGAGTAACAGTCCGGCTCTTATGAAATGTCCTCAAAAGAGAGGGGTTTGTATAAGGGTATATACGTCCACCCCCAAAAAGCCCAATTCGGCCTTGAGGAAGGTGGCCAGAGTCAGATTGACTAACGGCATCGAAGTTACCGCATACATTCCCGGCGTCGGCCATAATCTGCAAGAGCATGCCCTGGTATTGATACGAGGGGGGAGGATTAAGGATATCCCGGGCGTGAGGTACCACATAATAAGAGGTACCCAGGACGCCATGGGTGTGCAGGACAGGAAGCAAGGAAGGTCTAAGTACGGGTCCAAGAGGCCCAAGTAATGTAAGGTGTAGCCATCGGGCCTTTGATCATGAGGAGGCCTGTATTTCTGGAGTAGCTAATATGCCAAGAAGAAAAGTGGTTGCCAAAAGACATATCATACCGGATCCCATTTTCGAGGATGATCTGGTGACCAAATTCATCAACTGCATAATGCGGGATGGTAAAAAAAGCACCGCAGAAAAGATTTTTTACGGCGCCATGGAAATTATAGAATCCAAGATCGAAGAAGAACCCCTCAAGATGTTCAAGAAGGCGATAGAGAACACAAAACCTTACCTGGAAGTTAGATCCAGGAGGGTCGGCGGAGCTACTTATCAAGTCCCCGTGGAAGTGAGATACGAAAGGGGGCTTTCTCTCAGCATGCGCTGGCTTCTGAACAGCGCCAAGGCGCGCAGGGAATACACCATGAAAGAGCGTCTTGCGGGAGAGTTGCTGGATGCCGCCAATAATACGGGAACGACTATAAAGAAAAGGGAAGATACACACAAGATGGCAGAGGCGAATAAGGCCTTTTCGCATTACAGATGGTAGTCAGTAGGCAGTCTTAATATCCTGAGATATTAAGAGGGGAAGTCGCAGTTCATTCTCATTCTATGAATGGATTAGCGTCCGTGAAAAAGAATATCATAATCAGAACTATTTAAGAGTATTGTTGTGAGCCGTCAGGTACCGTTAAAAGACACGAGAAACATCGGCATAATCGCCCATATAGACGCCGGGAAGACCACCACCTCTGAGCGGATTCTCTACTATACCGGCAGATCGCATAGGATGGGTGAAGTGCACGATGGTTCCGCCACCATGGATTGGATGGAACAGGAGCAGGAACGAGGCATTACCATTACTTCAGCAGCCACTACCTGTTCCTGGGAAGGGCATCGAATAAACATAATCGATACGCCCGGGCATGTGGACTTCACCGTGGAAGTGGAACGCTCTCTTCGAGTGCTGGACGGGGCCGTGGGCGTCTTCTGTGCGGTGGGGGGGGTGGAACCCCAATCGGAGACAGTTTGGCGTCAGTCGGAGAAGTACCATGTTCCCCGGATAGCCTTCATAAACAAGATGGACCGCGTAGGGGCGGATTTTTATAATTGCCTGTCCATGATGCGGAAGCGTCTGGCGGCCAATGTGCTTCCTGTGCAAATTCCCCTGGGGAAAGAGAGCGATTTTCTGGGTATCATAGATCTTATAAAAATGAAAGCCTTCATCTATCACGATGAAACCCTGGGGGCCACCTACAACGAGGAGGATATTCCCGAAAGCCACATGGAGCAGGCCCTGGAATACAGGGAGAATCTGCTGGAGAGCCTTTCCGATCTGGATGAAAGGGTGATGGAGAAATATCTGGCTGAAGAGGAAGTCCCGGCCCAACTTCTTGAGGAAGTCCTGCGTAGAGCCACCATAGAGAATAAAGGTGTGCCCGTTTTATGTGGTTCTGCTTTTAAAAATAAAGGTGTGCAGCCGCTCCTGAACGCCATCGTTAAGTACCTGCCGTCCCCTCTGGATATTCCTCCGGTAAAGGGGATAAACCCACGCAGCCAAGAAGAGGAGTTGAGGCATGCCGACGATGAGGAGCCTTTTTCCGCTCTGGCTTTTAAGATCTGGACAGACCCCTACGTCGGGCACCTGTGCTTTTTCAGGGTATATTCAGGTTTTATCAGCACAGGTGATACCGTGCTGAACTCCAGCAACGGTTATGCAGAGAAGGTCGGGCGGTTGCTCAAGATGCACGCCAACAAACGGGAAGATGTGAATGCCGTATATGCAGGAGACATAGTGGCGGCCATAGGTCTCAAGAATACCGTTACCGGAGATACCCTCTGCCATCACCATCATCCCATAGTGCTGGAGTCCATAGAGTTCCCCGAGCCGGTCATTTCCGTGGCCATTGAACCTAAAACAAAAGCGGATCAGGTGAGACTTGGAGTTTCGTTGAGCAAGTTAACCAACGAGGACCCTACATTTCGGGTTAACACCGATAATGAAACAGGGCAGACCATAATATCCGGAATGGGGGAACTGCACCTGGAAATACTGACCGACCGGTTGTTAAGAGAGTTCCAGGTGGGCGCCAACGTCTCCCAGCCTCAGGTGGCTTATAAAGAAAGCATCAGGAAACCTGTCAAATCCGAAGGTCGATTCATCAAGCAGACTGGAGGGAGAGGGCAGTACGGCCACGTCTTGCTGAAGATAGAACCTCTCAAGAGGGGCCAAGGATTCGAGTTTAAAAACGAGGTGGTCGGAGGCGCCATACCCAGAGAATTTATACCTGCCGTGAAAGCGGGAGTCCAGGAAGTCTTAAACGACGGGGTGTTGGGCGGTTTCTCCGTTGCAGATATATCTGTATCTCTGTGCGACGGGTCGTTCCACCAGGTGGATTCTTCCGAATTGGCCTTCAAGATAGCAGCTTCTATGGCCGTTAAGGACGGCCTTCGGAGGGCTGAACCGTATCTGATAGAGCCCGTAATGGATGTAGAAGTGGTAGTACCGGAAGAGTTCCTTGGAGACGTGCTCAAAGATCTGACCTCCAGGAGGGGGAAGATAAATACGATGGAAGAGCGGGCGGGTGCGAAAGTCGTGCGAGCATCGATGCCATTAGCGGAAATGTTCGGCTATGCGACCGCTCTGAGGTCCACTTCGCAGGGGCGGGCGACTTATAATATGCAATTCTCCCATTATGAGGAGGTCCCCTCAGGCCTGACCCAGAGCATAATATCGCACTTTTGACCATGGTGTTACATATGAGGATTTGATATGTAAAAGAAGCTTGGTGACGACGTGAGGATGCAGATGAGAGATAATGGTAGAGGAGAATAAGGAATTTTTATTTTTATTCGAGGAGGGATAGAATAGATGGCCAGGGCCAAGTTTGAGCGGACGAAGCCGCATGTA
>CAYVLI010000017.1:13562-15572 GCA_964452105.1 uncultured Nitrospinota bacterium | reverse complement strand
CCGCTTTTTATGGTCTTCAGCAGGTTGAAATATCTTTTTCACCTGGAACTGCCTGTGGATGTCCAGCGGGAGTTATCTACGGTAAAGCTTAATCCGCTGGAGAAGGAAATTCTGCGGAGGCTGAAGGATGGACGGGAAGTGGGCCGCGTGGGAGAGCTCCTGTTTGCGTTTTCCCTGGAGAGCCCTCGCCTAACGGTGGCTTACCTGCTTGAGACGGCCTTCCCTCGCAGGGAGATACTGGCACAGGTTTATGGCATATCATCACCGAAATTGTTGTGGAGTGCATATCCATTGCGCTTCTGCCATCTGCTGAAAATGGGAGTGAGCGAGGCGGTGCGCATCCTGAGAACCTGAACGAAAGATATGGCAAAGCTTTGTGTCTATCCCCCGATACCGCATATATTTTAATAACGAACTGCGGACAGAAGTTAATCATTGCAATAGCTCAAGCCGATGAGGTCGACCGGTGTCTTTCCATGAAGAAATAAAGCAGCTTAGTGATAACATAGAGCGGGTCATAATAGGGAAGCCCGAAGTGGTCAGGACGGCGTTGGTAGCGCTGCTGGCACAGGGTCATCTGCTGATAGAGGATGTACCCGGCGTGGGGAAGACCATGCTTGCCCAATCCATATCAAAGTCCATCGATTGCAGCTTCCGGCGAATACAGTTCACCCCGGACCTTCTTCCTTCGGACATACTCGGCGTATCCCTCTATGACCCTGGGAGAGGCGATTTTGACTTCAAGTCCGGACCCATCTTCGCGAATATAGTGCTGGTGGACGAGATTAACAGAGCTACTCCCCGCACCCAGAGCAGCCTGCTGGAGGCCATGAACGATTTTCAGGTATCCGTGGACGGAACGACCCACAAGCTTCCCCGTCCCTTCATGGTGGTCGCTACTCAGAATCCCCTCGAATATCACGGCACCTATCCCCTACCGGAATCACAGATGGACAGGTTCCTGATAAGGCTCACCGTCGGCTATCCCGAGGCGGACGACGAGAAGAAGGTTATCGACAGCCAGCGCACAGCCCATCCCATAGAAGGCTTGCGGGCGGTGGTCTCCGGGCAGAGGATAGTAGAGTTCCAGGAAGAAGTTAAGCGGGTAAAGATGCAGGACTGCCTGGTGGATTACATACTGACTATTGTGGGGGCTACCAGGGAATCTCCCGAGTTGTTGGTGGGAGTGAGCCCGAGGGGAACCCTATCCCTTTTCAGGGCGGCTCAGGCGAAGGCGTTGATGGAAGGAAGGGATTACTGCGTCCCGGACGATATAAAAGAGCTCTGCCTCCCCGTGTTAGCTCACAGGCTTATAACCAGAGATAGTACAGGCAGTGAGAGGGCGGCTCAAATCATTCAGGAAATACTGGGCAAAGCGCCCGTACCCCTATGAGAGATGAAGGGGGAGAAGTAAGCTATGAAGCACAGCCTTTCTCATGATGTGAGCTTAAGGCGATTTTACGCTCCTTTCGTTTACCTGATATATTTTTTTACTCCCCACAGCAGGCTCAAATTCACCAGAGAGGGCATCTGGTTTTTCTTCATGACTGTGGCGGTCGGGATAGCGGCCCTCAACACAGGCATCGGCCTTCTCTACCTCATCCTGGCCATGATGCTCAGCTTCATCATAGTCTCCGGCATACTCTCCGAGCTTTCCCTCATGATGCTGGAAGTGAAGCGGGTACTGCCGGAAAAGGTTCACTCCGGGCAGACCTTTTCCGTTACCTTCAGAGTGCACAACCGTAAACGCTACTTCCCTTCTTTTTCACTCAGCATCCTGGATAAAAGCAGAGCATGGGAGGGTGGAATCGGGCCTGAAGGATACCTTCTCAAAGTTCCTGCCGGCGGTGCGGCCGAAGTCATGTGCAGGGGTATGATATCGAAGCGAGGCCTGCATTCCATGGACAAGGTGCTGTTCAAAACAGAGTATCCTTTCGGCCTTTTTATAAAAGAGGCCGACTATCGATGCAATCAGAAGCTTCTGGTATATCCCGCATTGGGAAGCATCCT
>CAYVLI010000017.1:11818-13462 GCA_964452105.1 uncultured Nitrospinota bacterium | reverse complement strand
CCGACTATCGATGCAATCAGAAGCTTCTGGTATATCCCGCATTGGGAAGCATCCTGGATGGGACTATCCTCCAGCCATCGAGGGGCAGGAGCCTCTCGCTCCATCCTGACAAGACCGCGTACGAGCTGGAAGAGTTTCACTCGCTCAGGGAATATCGCAGGGGAGACAACCCCAAATGGATACACTGGCGGTCATCCGCCCGCATGAACAGGCTCATGCTGAGGGAATTTGAGACGCGCACGGGGAAGGAGGCCTTGATATACCTCGATTTGTGCTGCTCTAACGACGATGAGCATGGTATCGAGGCTGCGGTGGAACAGGCCATCGGTTTCACCGCCACGCTGGTCAAGGAGCTTCACAAGAGAGGATACGTGGTGACCCTTGCCGGGGAAGGTCTTCGGCCGACTCTGCAGTCGTCCTATCCAGGGGAGAATGGCGTCGCTCATCTCTTCAGGAGCCTGGCCCTGGGAGAAGTCGTCCGGGGTCGCTTCCAACCACCGAAGGGTGAGCAGGAAAGGATGCTGTCCCGGCCTGGGTACAAGGTACTGGTCAGCGCAGGCGGTGATGGCAATGAGGCCCTTTCTCGGTTGGGCGAGGGATTGAGGGTCATCCAGGTTTCTCATCCGTCTTTTTATTCCCTCTATTCGCCCCCGGCTCTGGAGGCTAACTCGAAGTGAGCTTCATTAAGACGTTCAAGACGGTAACCTACCTGCTGGCGCTAACCGGAATTGCTGCGCTGGCGGTAGCCGACGGCACACCTTACTATATTATTCTGGCCCTGTCATCGGCTCCGGTCAGTTGGTGGGTGGTGGAGGTGAGGGGGCGAGGCCTCAGGAGGTCCATCGTACCCCTGCTTGCAGGATTTATCATATTTTTCGCCGTGATGGACAGCATCTTCATATCCGGGGCCGTCCTCCTGGGCTTGGCCCATCTTCTGCTGCTGGTCCAGATGCTAAAGCTTTTTCAGGTAAAGGAAAACAGGGACTACCTTCAGATGTACGCCATCAGTTTCGTCCATCTGCTGGTGGCTTCCGTGCTGACCACCGATTTCCATTTCGCGGTCTTTTTCGTCGTTTACATAGTGCTGGCCACATGGGCCATGATGCTCCTGCATCTTAAGAAAGCTTCAGAGAAGCATGGCCTGGTTCATCAAGATATACTTAGCAGACGCCTTTTTGTTTCCACCTCCCTGGTGATAATTTTTGCTTTCATTTCTACGGCGGTCTTCTTCGTCCTGATCCCCAGAGTGGGCATGGGATTTAATATCAAATCCCTCAAATTAGGCCATCTGCTGTCAGGTTTTTCAGAGAGAATCCAGCTGGGAGATATAGGGCGCATAAAAAAGGACTCCAGGGTGGTGATGCGGGTGGAGCTTTTTGGCAGGGAGCCGGATATGGGGTTCAGGCCCCTCTGGAGAGGAAAGGTGTACGACCAGTACAGCGAGGGTCATTGGAACAGCGCCGGCTCAAAGAGCTATCAGCCGCTCCGTCGATACGGCGAAAAAATCCCACTCCCGCTCCAGGTCAGGATTGATGGAGCCAAGGTAATAAAATATGAAGTGCAGCTGGAAGGCATGGACAGCAAAATATTGTTCCTGGCGGACTCGCCTGCAGCGGTTTCCATCGATGCTCCATATCTTTTTAC
>CAYVLI010000017.1:8148-11718 GCA_964452105.1 uncultured Nitrospinota bacterium | reverse complement strand
GGTATCCCCGCCCGGATGGTCGGCGGATTCAGGGGAGGAGAGTGGAATCGGTTCGGCAACTATTTTCTTGTGCGCCAGAGCAACGCCCACACATGGGTTGAAGCATATCTGCCGCCTGCAGGATGGCTGAGCTTTGATCCCACACCGGCAGAAAGGGACCCGGCTATCAGACTGCCTGAATTCGTCAGGGTGTTCCAGCGCATGCTGGATGCCCTCAGGTGGAGATGGCAGTCGCACGTAATAGCTTTCGACATTCGGGATCAGAGGATGCTATACTTCAAGGCGCTGAGAGGAGCAAGGGACGTCGGTCAATGGGGCGCTTCCCTTAAAGAGCGCCTGCGAAATGTCATGGGAGCGGTACGGGGCGTTAAGCTTTACCCATTTTTGATTGTCTTAATCGCGGTTGCGGCTGTTTTCGCTGTTGCCTTCCTTCTCAGGTTGGTCAGGGGATTGTCAGCCAGCCCTGAAGGTTCAGGAGCGGCATCGGTGGGTTACTATCGCAAGTACCTTCGCATCATGGCCAGGAAGGGTTTCCGCAAACATTGCTGCGATACGCCCCGCGAATTCGCCAGGAGGGCGATATCCGAGGGCGGAGAGCAATTTGGGCCTACTGAGCGCATAACCGATATATATTACAGGTGCAGGTATGGTGCTGAACGCATCGATGAAAAGGAACTCAGAGAGATCGATGATTTGATGAATAGACTCAAAGAGGTTGCTCCTGTATGAAAGCCGTGGTTGTTTATAATACGGAGCTTTCTCCAGGGTACTACCGGATGCGCTTCCGATGCCCCTCGGTGGCCGAAGAAGCCAGGCCGGGAACATTTCTGACACTCAGAGTAACCGACATATACGAACCGTTGCTGAGGCGCCCCTTTTCCATATACAACTATGACCGGGAAGAGGGCACGGTGGACATAGTCTATAAAGTAGTGGGGGTCGGAACGTGGCTCATGTCGGAGATACGAGAGGGGAAACGGCTGGACGTCCTGGGCCCCATGGGTAACGGTTTCGGCATCGCAGGGGATGAGAAGATGCTTGTCCTTGTGGCCGGAGGGGTGGGAGTGGCGGCGCTTTATGCTCTGGCCTCAAGCGTTTCGATTGAACGGGAAGATGTTAAAATAACGCTCCTCATGGGAGGAGCAAAAGAGAACGATATAATATGCATAGACGATTTTACGGAACTGGGAGCGAAGGCGCTGGTGTCCACCGAGGACGGCAGTATGGGTAAAATGGGCCTGGTGACCGACCTGCTGAAGGAGCAGCTTGATGGCCCCCTCGGCGATTGCGATTTATCGCTCTACTCATGCGGCCCCAAAGAGATGTTGAAGGAGATGGCGCATATTGCGGAGCAGCGTTCTTTGACCTGTAAAGTCTCCCTGGAGGGGCGGATGGGCTGCGGCGTGGGCGCCTGTCTGGGTTGTGTTATCAAGGTGCTGCCGCGAGTCATAGACGTGGAAAAAACTCCTGTTCCTGTCTATAAGAGGATTTGCAGGGACGGGCCGGTTTTCGATGCCGCAGAAATAGATTGGGACGCTCTGTAGTGGTGTATGGGGTTGCTCTATCCCGGATGTTTCTTCGGGATAATTGATACAGGCATATTAAAATGAAAGATATGAACAGCGTGGAGACCAAACCGAACCTCGGGGTAGCCTTGGGACCGCTCAAGCTGAACAACCCCGTCATTGCGGCTTCCGGGACTTTCGGCTACGGCCTGGAGTTCGCTCGCCAGGTGGACCTGAATCGCCTGGGGGGTCTGGTGGTGAAGGGCCTGTCACTTAATCCCAGGCCCGGTAATCCCCAGCCCCGGCTGGCCGAGACCACGGCGGGCCTGCTCAACTCCATCGGCCTGCAGAATATTGGTGTCCACGCATTCCTAAAAGAGAAACTCCCTCAACTTAAGCAGTACGAGTGCGGCATTCTCGCCAATATTTTCGGGACCAGCCCGGAGGAATACGGTGAGGTGGCTGCAATTCTGGATGGCGCAGAAGGACTGGCAGGGGTAGAGGTGAATATATCATGTCCAAACGTTAAGGAGGGAGGGGTCCAGTTCGGCACGGACCCGGAGACAACCCGCATGGTTGTAGCAAGGGTAAGGCGGGCAACCCGCATGCCATTGGTCGTCAAGCTCTCACCCAATGTCACGGATATCAAAGTAATTGCCAGGGCGGCGGAAGAGGCAGGCGCAGATGCCCTGACCGTATGCAACACCTTCACCGGAATGGCCGTGGACACAGAGACCAGGCGTCCCGGGTTATCCACCGTCACCGGGGGTCTGTCGGGCCCGGCTATAAAGCCGCTGGCGCTGAGGATGGTCTGGGAGACGGTCAATGCGGTGAATATCCCCGTCATCGGGGTGGGTGGAATCAATGATGTAAAGGATGCCCTCGAGTACATAATCACAGGGGCGCATGCCGTGCAGATAGGCACCGCCAACTTTCGCGACCCTCAAACCTGCACCCGGATAATCGACGACCTGGAGCTTTACCTCATAGAGCACAACATTCAGGATATCAACGAGCTCAGAGACACCCTGATAACAAATTAGACCTCCGCATAGATGATGTATGATATTTTTCTCTCGCCGGAAGGGAGGAAGGCAGTACTTATTCGGATACCGATCCCGGGAAAATCTGCAACATATCAATTTTAGCCTCTCACCTGAAAACCTTGTATTCAAGCCTCGGCTTTGCGTGTATGCGCAGAAATCGCTTCTATAATTTGCGGCCATGCCCCACCGTGCGGCAGGTCGTGTCCCATACCATCGATAATCAAAAGTTCGGCCCCGGGTATTGCATCGGCCGTATCTTTGCCTCCTTCCACCGGGACGAGAGGATCGTCGGCGCCGTGGATCACAAGCGTTGGTGCGGTGACAGATGCGAGCGCCGGTTTCCTGTTGCCATGAGCCAGAATGCCAACGTATTGGCGGGCTACGCCCTGAGGATAAAAAGCGCGGTCGTAACTCGCTGCTACTTTACTGCGTGTCCATTCTTCATCAAATGGAAAGCCTGGTCCTGCAAACATACGAATATTTTTCAGCCTCTGCTCGATATTTGCCTCTCGCCCTGATGGAAGAGGCGTAAGCAGGGCCTTGATGACCTCGGGTTTCGGTTTCGGCAATTCCGGATTCCCTGTACTGCCGAAAATAGGGATCAGGCTCAAAACGCGCGAGGGGTGCCTGATGGCAACAGTCTGGGCGATCATTGCGCCCATGGAAGCGCCGCAAATGTGTGCTTTTTCGATGTTCAAAGCATCAAGAAGCCCGACTGCGTCGTCCGCCATGTCGTCTAACGTATATGGCGCCTGAATCTTCTCTCCATTCAATGAAGCCTCCAGCGCCTTTAAAACATCGGGTACACCCTCTTCTTCGAACCTGGTTGATAGCCCGACATCCCGGTTGTCAAACCGTATCACGTGATGCCCACGCTCAGCAAGTTGCTCGCAGACCTCCTCATCCCAAAAAATCATCTGCCCACCAAGCCCCATGATCAAAAGCAGCGCTCGCGAAGAGGGGTCTCCAAAAGTTTCATATTCGATCTGTATCCCATTTGCCTGCGCACTTGGCATAAT
>CAYVLI010000017.1:0-8048 GCA_964452105.1 uncultured Nitrospinota bacterium | reverse complement strand
GTGTCGACGGGATCGAGCATGGTGCATCAGAATTACCTAATTAAAATTGTATGGACGGTCAAGTCGCCGCGATGCTATAGTTTTTTAGATAGGATTATGTAAGTAGAAAGCCATGGCATTATGGGTGCTACCTGATTGTTTTTTGGTACCCTCTTTTACAGGTGAACGCATGCTCGATTCCATAGCCGCTATTGAGAAAGCACTTATCGAGAACTATTACGTTACAGACAGGCCCCTCGCGACCGTACTCTATCTTGCCCAGACGCTCCAGAAACCGGTGCTGCTGGAAGGGGAGCCAGGGGTGGGAAAAACGGAAGTGGCCAAGGTGCTGGCAAAAGTTTACAACACCCGGCTTATCCGCCTCCAGTGCTATGAGGGGTTGGATGTCCACTCAGCTCTCTACGAATGGAATTATGCCAGACAGATTCTCGAAATACGCATCAGTGAGCTGGGACATAAGCCGAAGGAAGAGGTTAAAAAAGATATCTTCTCCCAGGAGTTCCTGCTTAAGAGGCCGCTGTTGGATGCTATTTCTTCCGATTCCGATTCGCCGCCGGTCCTTCTTATAGATGAAATAGACAGGTCCGACGAGGAGTTCGAAGCCTTTCTGCTTGAGGTGCTTTCCGATTTTCAGGTGACCATCCCGGAGATAGGGACAATCACCGCTCGCCATCAACCCCACGTGATACTCACCTCAAACAGGACCAGGGAAATTCATGATGCATTGCGGCGGCGGTGCCTTTACCACTGGATAGACTACCCTTCATTTGAGAAAGAGCTAAAGATAATAAATGTCAAGCTACCTGACATTAAAGACAAGCTGGCGGAGCAGGTCTGTGCTTTCATGCAGGTTCTCCGGGAAGAAGACTTTTATAAAAAGCCCGGAGTGTCGGAGACGCTGGACTGGGCCGCCGCACTCATCTCGCTGCACAAAAACGAATTAGACCAGGAAACGATACGGGCCACGCTGGGTTGCCTGTTCAAAAACAACGAAGACACGGACAAGTTTCTTGCTCAGGATATGGAGCGCTTATTGCTCTCTGCCACAGGCGAATAAGTTCGGGCACAATGAGTTTCAATCTCACCGTCGTACGATAAAAAGAGATAAACCATGGCAACCGCTGCACCAATGGAAAGTCGGGGGCTTCTTCGAAATATTATCACTTTCTCGCGCTTTTTGAGAAGCGAAGGAGCGAGGGTATCCACTAAACAGGTTCTCACCGCTTTGGAGGGGGTGGCAAATACGAGCCTGGGAAGCAGGACCGATTTCTACTGGACGCTTCGTTGCACCATGTTGAGCAAAAGCGATGAGATAGAGATATTCGACAGGTGCTTTAAAATCTTCTGGGAAGACCGGGGAGAGAATCTGGAGGACTTTATGGTCCGGGCCGGAATCGGGCTACACTCCTCCGGCGAAGCCGATGTGATATACGATGGGGAGAGGGAAATCGGCCGACTTCTGGAAGAAGAGCAAGTGGATATGGAAACAGACCGCGGCCGGGATCGACAAACCGTGGAGTACAGCCCGGTGGAAATCCTTGGAAACAAGGATTTTGATCTCTTCGACGATAAGGAAGTGGTTCAACTGCAGAGCACCATAGAGGAGTTATCCAGGAAATTGAACACACGGCTCAGCCGTAGGAAACGGCGCAGAACCAGCGGGGGTCTGGTGGACTTGCGGCGAAGCTTCAGGCACATCGTTAAGCAGGGCGGCGAGCCATTGAACCTCATAATGAGCGAGCGAAAACCCAAAAAGATAAAACTCGTCTTGCTTTGCGATGTCAGCGGTTCCATGGACTCCTACAGCAGGTTCTTTACTCGCTTCATGTATGCCATGCAAAACAGGCGGATTTCTGTGGAGACCTTCGTTTTCAGTACCAGGTTGACACGCATAACGTCCCTCCTGATAAACCGAAGTGTCGATGACGCCTTCGCTCGTATGGGGAAAGAGGTTAAGGACTGGTCTGGAGGCACTAATACAGGAGGTTGCCTGCGAACTTTTAATACCACGTATGCCGCTGCCATGGTGGATTCACACACCGTGCTCATCATCGTGAGCGATGGATGGGACAGGGGTGATTCAGAACTGCTGGGACACGAGATGCGCCGTTTGCGACAATCCGCTTACAGGATTATATGGCTCAACCCCTTGTGTGGATTGCCCGATTATGAGCCTATATGCAAAGGAATGCAGGCAGCCATGAAGTATATCCATTACCTGATGCCCGCTCACAATCTTGCCAGCCTGGAGGAGTTCGCCCGAAAGCTGCCTCGAATGTGCCCCTGAAACTGCGGAGGAGTCTATATCTGGTTGCGCCCGGGGACACGGAGAGGTGGCGGCATGAGGATGGTCCACTATCGTTTTTTAAGGGCCATATATATCTTTTCCGGAGTAAGGGGTAGGTCGTAAATCCTGACCCCCACGGCATCATAAACGGCGTTACCAAGAGCTGCCGCAGTGGGTGCGAGGACGCCCTCACCGACTCCCTTTGCACCATAAGGTCCTTCCGGATGGGCTTCCTCGACAATGATGGGAGTTATATAGCCGGGTGTTTCATTAACGGTGCCCACCTTGTAATCGAGGAAGTTTGCATTAAGAATCCTGCCATTTTCCATTTCTACTTTTTCCATGAGGGCGATACTCTGTCCCTGGACCACGCCTCCAACAATCTGCCCTTTCACCAGGTCTGGGTTAATGGCCTTGCCAACGTCGTGAGCAGCCGTAAACCCCATTACCCTAACCTGGCCCGTTTCTTCATCCACTTCAACCTCGGTGCACTGGGTGGAATACATCCAGAATGCGCAGGGGCGCTCCGACTGGCCTGTTTCCAGGTCAACTGTTCTGGCGGTCTGGTTGAAAGTACCGCTTCCGATGAGAAGCGGATATCCACCATGTGCGAAAAGCTTTCTGAAGGGGATAAATTTTTCGGGCACTCCTTGCACGAAAACCGTTCCATTTTCCACTATCAGGTCGTCTGCCCTGGCCTCCAGAATTTCCGCCGCTCTGTCGCGCACCTGCCTCCTGGCATCCTCGCAGGCGAGCCTGACTGCGTTGCCCATGTTGTAGGTAGCTCGGCTGGAACCGGTCATGAGGTCGAAAGGAGTCGTGGTTGTATCGTTGAGGGCCACTGTAACCTTATCCAGCGGGACCTTGAACTCTTCGGCCACCATTTGCGCCAGCACCGTGTTGGACCCCTGCCCCAGCTCCACTACTGCCTGACGCAACTCCAGGGAGCCGTCAATCTTCACCTCGACGTATGCGCACGCCGCACCTGGAGCCATACTGTACTTGTGTGCCGAGGCTATGCCCTTTCCTCTGGCGGGCAGCCCGGCTGGTTTCTGAAACTCCGCAGCCTGTGTAGCCTTACTGATGGTCTCTTCAAGGCCCACGCTCTGAAGTTTCTCGCCGGTGGCAGAGATGCTCCCGTTTTTGTAGGCGTTCTTCAGGCGTATGGTAACGCGGTCTATCCCCAGTTTTTCGGCTATGATGTCCATGTTCGATTCAAGCGCCCATTCTATTTCCGGAGTTCCGAAACCGCGAAAGGCACTGCCCGGTACATTATTGGTATAAACCCCATATGCATCTATCTTGACGTTGGGAATGTCGTACGGCCCGGAGGCCCCGAAGCCGGCGTTGGTTACTATCATGGAGGTCATGCCAGAGTAGGCTCCCGAATCCATGATTACCTTCACTTCACGGGCCAGAAAGGTCCCGTCTTTTTTCACGCCGTCCTTGAGGCAGGTTATCACCGGCACCCGGTTGTTGCCGGAAAGGAATATCTCTTCACGTGAAAAGATGATTTTCACCGGTCTGCCGGTCTTCTGAGCCAGGGCCGCGCAGATGGCCGCAGCGCCTATATCGCCCTTACCGCCAAATCCGCCTCCAACGTACGGAACGATGATCCTTATCTTGCTGCGATCGATCCGCAGCAGGTCATGGAGGCTTCGCTGCATCCACCTTATGCCCTGGGTGCTCGCCCAGCAGGTTAGGTTTCCCTGTCCATCTATATTAACCACCGCGCCGAAGGGTTCCAGGTAACAGTGTTGTATCATGGGAGCGATGAAGCGGTTTTCCACCACAAGGTCCGCTTCCTGGAACGCTTTTTCCATGTTTCCCTTACGTAATTGAAAATGGTTGTGGATGTTCGAATTTTCCACCAATCGGGCTAATGGCAGGAGCAGGTCGTATTCCGCCAGGCGCTCATGTATCAGGGGTGCGTCGGAGGCCATGGCGTCTATGGGATCGAACAGGGCCGGCAGTTCCTCATATTCGACTTCGATAAGGTTGCAGGCTTCCAGCGCTGTCTCCTCATCATCGGCCGCCACGGCTGCCACGTTATCCCCCACGTAGCGAACCTTTTCACGAGCCAACATGGGTTGGTCCAGATAGCAGGCGCCGTAACAGGCATCAGGCACGTCTTTTGCCGTGATCACTGCTCGAACGCCGGTGACCTGCTCTGCCTGAGAGGTATCGATGCGGATGATCCTGGCATGGGGGTAAGGACTGCGAAGAATCTTACCCTTCAACATGCCCGGCAAATAAACGTCATCCACGTACACAGCCTTGCCCGTGACTTTTACCCTTGCATCTACACGGGGAACCTTCTCTCCTATCACCGTCAGTTCATCCATAGTTATCGCCTTGGATTATGATGCTGCCTGGAACGCCCTGGAGATGGCGCGTCTGGTCATTACTCCGATCATCTCGCGTTTGTACTCTTCCGAGCCACTGGAGTCCGGGAGTGGCTGTGAGGCTTCCATGGCCGCATTCGCGGCATTTTTTATGAACTCTTCTCTCGCCGGTTTATCCCGTAGAGCTTTTTCAGCCTCTCCCACCCTCATGGGCGTCGGCCCGGCCGCTCCCAGCACAACCCTGACTTCGACACATCTCTCCTTGTTTTTATCCAGGGTTGCCATCGCTGCCGCGCTTGCAATAGCCATATCCCCCTCCCGCATCACGAATTTCATGTAGCTCGCGCCGCTCCGGGCCGAGAAAGGGGGCAGATAGATTTCGGTCAGGATTTCACCTTCATCGAGGGCCGTTTGGTAATAGTCGGTGAAGAAATCTTCCAGGAGCACCCTCCTTTCGCCCTGCGGACCATGCAGGCTCACCTGGGCCCCAACCGAAATGAGCAGGGGGGGAAGGTCTGAGGCCGGGTCGGCATGGCAGAGGCTTCCCCCCACGGTGCCTGCGTTTCTGATCTGGACACATCCGATATGTTCCGCCGCCTGGCTGAGGAAAGGAAATTTTTCCCTCACGAGGGGACTCTTTTCTATTTCACGATGGGTGCATAAGGCGCCCAGCCTGAGCCCGCCATCATATTCAGAGATATGTCTCAGGGAGGAGATGCTCTCGATATCCACCAGTATATCGGGTTCGATCAACCTCTCTTTCAAGAGGATGGTCATTGCCACGCCGCCGGCTATGACTCTGGCACCCTCACCGTGTTGCGCCAGGAGCGAACATGCTTCATCGACCGTTTCAGGCCTCACGTATGCTATGTTTCGCAATGAGCCGTCCTTCTCTTTTCAATGTGTATCAGTGCTCCCGTTCTCCAGGCGGGACTTGAGCCTGGAGGTAAATTCTTTGTTCTGCTTCTTGAATCTGTCCTGGAAGATGCTGAAGCCGAACCTGGCCAGCTTGCCGGCGATGTTTATCTCAGACCGAAAGCCGACCTCTGTTTCACTCTCAGATATGGCTTTCAGGTCCAACGAATTTTTGAGGTCAAACGTCGAGGCGCGGTCACTGTCCTTCCCGGTAGCCGAGGATTTGAGATGGCAGGGAGGGTTTTTTTCGTAAACGGTTATCCTCAAAGTGGGGTGGACCGTTATGAAGCCTAACCTGGCTTTGAGGGTGACTTCGAATGTGTTCTGGTCGATGAGGTTTACCGTTTCACACCCGGGGACACAGGCTCCCATCTCCTCGACATTCATGAGGAAATCCCAAACCTTCTGTGCGGGAGCTTTAATGGTGAAGCTCTCTTCGATTACTGGCATGGAGGTGCTCCCCTTCACGTAAATCGGAGCTAAGCGCCCCTGTGAACCGTGGGGTTCATGCTTTTTCTCTTAAGGCTTTCAAGATTTTCTCCGGGGTTATGGGCAGTTCCGTTATCCTCACCCCCACGGCGTCATATATTGCGTTACCGATGGCTGGCGCCACGGCCACCATAACCGCTTCCCCCACACCTTTCGCACCGTATGGGCCGGTGTCCATGGGCACCTCCACTATCTCTGATAGCGTTTCATCACAAGGAGGAATATCCATGGCCGTGGGTAACTTGTAATCCATGAAGGAAGGGTTTGCTACAGCCCCCTTATCGAAGACCATCTCCTCGAAGAGGGTGGAGCCTATACCCATGCCCATACCTCCATTTATCTGTCCTTCCACCATGGTGGGGTTGATGGCCTTGCCGACATCGTTGATTCCTATGAACTTCACTACCCGGACCTGGCCGGTGTTTACGTTCACCTCCACTTCCACTGCCTGTACGGCGGGCATGTGGAAGGCCGAGATCCTTTCCACTTTTCCCCCGGGTATGAGACGCCCGCTGTCCTTGTCGATCCTGCCAGCAGGCTGATTCCAAACGGCTTTTCCCATCAATTCCCCACCCACCCCGTAGTAACGTCCGGCCATAAACATGGGTGAGAATATATCCTTAATTTCTATTGCTTTGCTGGGGGCGCCTCTGACGAAAATTTTTCCACCCCTGGTCTCCATGTCATCCGGCGAGGCTTCCATCTTTTGTGCCGCTTTTTCGAAAATCTGCTTCTTCGCATCCCCGCAGGCCATGCGGAGGGCGTTGCCGCTGTTAAAGGTCTGCCTCGAAGAAATGGCCCCCATGTCCACCGGGGAGAGGAAGGTGTCCACCGGCATCACCTTCACTTTCTCAACCGAGATGCCGAACTCTTCGGCGGCGATCTGGGATAGGACTGTGTGCGCACCCTGCCCGTGCTCTATAGCGCCGGACCGTATTTCCAGAAAACCATCTTCAAAAACTTTGAGGTGAACGCTGGCCAGGGTCGGGGCTACACTCATGATGGTAGCCAGCGCCAGCCCCCTTCCTCGAACCCATTCTCCGGATGTCTTAACAGCTTTCCCCCTGGCGGCAGACAACTCTCGCTCCGCTTTTTCAAGGCACTTCCCACTCCCCACGGCCTGCATTTTCTCCCCTGCCGCGTTGTAATCCCCCTCCTTGAGCAGGTTAATCTTGCGCAGCTCCACCGGGTCTATCCCAAGCCGGTAGGCGATCTCATCCATTTGCATTTCCAGCGCCCACAGGCTTTGCGAGCAACCGAACCCCCGGAAGGCTCCCCCAACCTGCTGGTTTGTGTAAACTGCATAGGCATCGATCTTCACGTTGGGCAGGGAGTAACTGTTTATCGCGCTGAAGGCGGCGTATTTTGGGACCCAGTGTCCGGAACCGGCATAAGCGCCGCTATTGAGAATGTACCTGACCTGGCGCGCCATTATCTTTCCATCTCTTTTTACCCCATCCTTAACGTATATGACGAAAGGGTGTCTGACCGAGGTATGCGAGAAAACCTCCTGCCGGGTATATACTAATTTGACCGGTCGCCTTGTCTTCAACGCAAGAGCGGCACAGATGGGCTCTCCCCTTATCTCCAATTTCCCACCAAAACCCCCTCCTATGTAAGGGGCGATGACCCTTATGCGGTGAGCAGGAATGTTCAGGGCCTGGGAGATGGCATCTGCCGCCATGTGAGGGGCCTGATTGGTGCTCCACACGGTTATCGAGCCTTCCGGGTCCACCCGAGCCAGATATGAGTGCGGTTCGATGGCGGCATGGTTTATCATTGCCGTTGCGTATCTCTTCTCCACCACGAGGTCCGACTCTCGAAAACCTTGCTCTATATCCCCTTTGTAAATACGTGAGTGTTGATAGACGTTGGGCCTTCGAGGGTCGAACTGAATGCCGAAATAAGGGTGGATTTCCTGTTCGAGATCCGGGTGGAGTATAATCGGGGGGTCAGTGCTCATGGCCTCTTCGGCGTCAAAGACCGGGGTAAGCTTCTGATATTCGACCTTT
>CAYVLI010000016.1:11551-15630 GCA_964452105.1 uncultured Nitrospinota bacterium | reverse complement strand
TTATGCATCCTTCTTCTTCGTCGAGCAATGCTCTGTATTTCTTCTTCAGTTCCCACGGCATAGCGCTCTCAATGGAACCACTCACTGCTGCAGGGGGAAACCACCGCAGCCGGGGTCCTAACTTTTAGCGGCGGCAGCGACTTTCTTTCTCATGAAAGTGGGAATGTCCAAATCCTTGGTGTTTATTGTGGACAGGTCATTCAAGTCGGGCACGGGTACGGGCCTGCTTACCGCTCGCTTATTGTTGCTGCCGGAAGTTTCCAGTCCCTCCTTTATGGGGAGGGGACGAATGCGCGGGGTCAGATGTTCGGGCTTCCCGGCCTTTGAGGTGAACCCCGTAGCGATGACGGTGACTCTTATCTCCTCTCCCATATCGGGATTAACTACTGAACCGACGATGATATTGGAGTCTTCGTGGGCCGCCTCCGTGACAACCGTGGCGGCTTCGTTGATGTCCATGAGGGTCAACTTCTGCCCTCCGGTTATATTTATCAGGACGCCCTTTGCGCCTTTTATGGTAGCTTCCTCGAGCAGCGGATTGGAGATGGCTTTCTGTGCCGCTTCCACGGCCCTGTTCTTGCCGCTGGCCGCTCCTGTGCCCATGAGAGCTATCCCCATATCATACATTATGGTTTTCACGTCGGCGAAATCAAGGTTAATTAGTCCGGGTACGGTTATGAGGTCTGAAATACCCTGCACCGCTTCTTTCAGGATGTTATCCGCTTTCCTGAAAGCATCCTGAAGGGAAGTAGTGTCTTCGACAACGTTCAAGAGCCTCTGATTGGGGATGGTTATAAGGGTGTCCACGGCGCCTCTCAGCTCCCTGAGCCCTTCTTCGGCCTGCTTGAAGCGCCGCTTCCCTTCGAAGAGAAAAGGCTTTGTCACCACGGCCACGGTGAGCGCGCCTCTCTCTTTGGCCATCTTTGCTATTATGGGTGCGGCGCCGGTTCCCGTTCCCCCACCCATTCCTGCGGTCACAAAGATCATGTCGGCATCGTCCAGATGGCCGGCGATTTTTTTGGAGTCCTCGATAGCGGCCTTTTTGCCTATCTCCGGGTTTGCCCCTGCGCCGAGACCTTTGGTGAGAGTGGCCCCTATCTGCAGCTTGGCAGGCGCTATCGAGACGTTCAGGGTCTGTGTATCGGTGTTGCAGGCAATGAACTCTATGTTCTCCAAACCGGCTCTGACCATGGTGTTCACGGCGTTGCAGCCACCTCCGCCGACGCCGACCACTTTGATTTTTGCACCGTTGATTTCTTCTTCGGCGAATTCGAAAAGCATAATCACACCTCCTGTTAAAGGGATGTTTTAACTGTTTCAGACCATTTTGGCTTTATCCGGACAATCAGAAAAACTCTGAAAACCACTCTCTCATACGAGCCTTTATCCTGTGAAACAGGTTCTCCTCCTTCCTCGCCCGGTAGTTTTTTCCATTGGGTTGATGCCTGTGCCCGTAAAGCAGGAGTCCCACAGACGTCGCGTAGGTGGGGTTGCGAATTACCTCGTCGAGTCCCTTGACGTCGGTGGGGTATCCGGTTCGGACGTGGAGGTTAAAGACCTCCTGCGCTATTTCCCTCATGCCTTTCATGTTTGTGGAGCCGCCGGTTATGACCACACCCGAACCGATGAGCCCATCCATCCCGCCTGAGGAAATCTGTTCTTTGGCCAGGTTGAATATCTCTTCGCCTCTGGGTTCTATGATTTCACTGAGCAGCTTGTGGGAGACCAGCCTGATTTCTCCGCCGCCTACAGCCGGGGCTTCGAACAGTTTGTCGTCGTTTAACAGGTCTCTGTAAGCGCATCCGTAAAGGCGCTTTATACGCTCTGCTTCTTCCAGCGGGGTTCTCATCCCCACCGCAATGTCGTTGGTGAACTGGCTTCCGCCAACGGGGAGGACTGCGGTGTGCCTGACGCTCCCCCTGCAGAAGACGGCTATGTCGGTCGTCCCTCCCCCGATATCCGTAAGGATAACCCCCAGCTCTTTTTCGTCTTGGGTCAGGACCGCCTCGCTCGAGGCCAGTTGCTCCAGCACTATATCCCTCGCATCCAATCCGGCCCTGTTCACGCATTTGACAACGTTCTGGGCCGATACGACGGCGCCGGTGATTATGTGCACTCTGGCTTCAAGCCTGACGCCGGAGATACCCAGCGGGTTCTTCAGGCCTTCCTGGTCGTCGACGATGTATTCCTGGGGGATGACGTGCAATATTTCGCGATCCATGGGTATGGCTACGGCTCTGGCTGCATCCAGCACTCGCTTCATGTCTTCGCGTGACACTTCGCCGTGCTTTATGGCCATGGCGCCGTTGCTGTTGAAACCGGTAATGTGCTGTCCGGCGATTCCCACTACCACGGATTCCATCTTTACTCCGGCAGAGGCCTCGGCTTCCCTGACGGCATGTTTTATAGAGTCCACTGTCGCCTCGACGTTGACCACCATGCCCTTGCGCAGGCCTCTTGAAGGGTGTACCCCAGTTCCTATTATTTCCAGCTCATTGGAATCACCGCGATTCCCTATGAGGCAGCAGATTTTGGTTGTCCCGATATCGAGGCCGGCTATTGTTTTAGAACTCCTCATCGACGTCCTGCTCCGCCTTTCTGCCTGTACTGAACAACTACTTTGTTTTTGAAGGTCAGGTCTATGGTCTTTATGGTGACCTTCTGTTTGTTGATATGATCTCGTATTGAATAAAATCGCTTGAGTTTATCGTCGATGGAATCTACGCCCGTTATTATGCGGGGTTTGTATCCGCGCAGGCGTATGGATTCCATGCCCGGTTTCGATGTATCTACCTCGAGCAAATCTCGCTCAGGTACGAAGGAGAGGGAAGATATGTCGTTCAGTATCTTTAAAGCTCTGAGAGTCTTCTCTCCAGAGACTGATTGACCTGGCATGAGCTCCTCGACGACGCCCCCCGAGATATGCGGCAATCCGTTTGGGTAACCGCTTTCGGCCATTTCCAGAACCACCCCTTCGTTATCCAGCAGGGCGGATGTTTTTCCTTCGAGCACGGCCGCCGGTCTCCTCTCGACTATAGCTACTCTTATCGTATGAGGGAGCCGCCTTTTCACTTCGGCTTCTTTTACCCAGGGGTGGCCCAGAATCCGGTTTCGCACGCTTTCCATCTCCAAGGTAAAAATGTTCTGTCCGCTGCCGATGTTCATGAGATTTTTCACATCGCTTGCCGAGAGATGGTTATTTCCCATTACCTCCAGCTTTTTCAGCTCGAAGAGAGGGGATGTGGTCACCCATCTCTTTCCTAAATGGAAAGCCATGATGGAGCTTACCACCAGAGCGATTATATAGACCGTTTTCACCGCTCTCAATGTCTTCCCCCATGCACCGGCCGTTTACTCGCCGATTATTCTTATCTCATGTTCGAGTTCTATGGACAGGCGGCTTAAAACCGTTGCCCTGGCACGGTCCATCAGCTTCAGGATGTCCTCTGCCTTCGCATTTCCCCGGTTGACGATGATGTTCCCATGAAGATGTGAAATCTGTGCGTCGCCCTCGTTTGCGCCTTTAAGCCCGCATTCCTCTATCAGAGCGCCGGCGCTATGTCCCGGAGGGTTTTTGAAAATGGAGCCGGCGTTGAAGGGGAACACTTTCTTGGCGGCGGTACGTCTTCTGGCTGCTTCAAGAGCCAGTTTGCGTAATTCTCCCCCGCCGTTTCTCTTCACCATGAGCCCGGCCTCTACTATCACGCCCTGGGAAGGATAAGTGGCGCATCTGTAACCGAAGGTTATGTCGCTGCGATGAAGGGAGATGGATTTCCCGTCTTCCGTGAGCATTTCCACGGTGTTGACGCTTTCCCCTATGGAGGATGAACCCGTCCCTGCGTTCATGGTCAGGCATCCTCCCATGGAACCGGGTATGCCCATGAACCCTTCCAGACCCTTGAGCCCGTTCTTCAGGGCGATGAGGCAGACCCTGGCCAAGCTGGTCCCCGCCCCCGCTTTCAGGAGCACATGTCGGCTTTCACCCCCTTCTATGTTCACGTAGTTGAAGCCCCTGGATAGCGATACTACGGCGCCTCTAAGTCCACGGTCCCTCACCAGCAGGTTCGTGCCGCCGCCGA
>CAYVLI010000016.1:0-11451 GCA_964452105.1 uncultured Nitrospinota bacterium | reverse complement strand
CGGCTTTTCGCCTGCCGGGTATATATCGGTCAGGATCAGGTTATCTGCGTCGTCGAAACATTGATAGAACTGGTGCAGCAGGTCTCTCGTCCGGGTGTAGCGGTGGGGCTGAAAAACCACCACCAGCTTTTTATCTGGCCATCCTTCTCTTGCGGCGCGCAGAGTGGCTTTTATCTCCGTGGGATGATGCCCGTAGTCGTCCACCACCATGGTGCTTCCTACATTTCCTTTTATCTGGAACCTTCTCTGGACACCACCGAAGTCCTTCAAAGCTGTGCTTATGACGGAGAAGCTCAACCCGAACTCGAATCCCACGGCTATGGCCGCCAGGGAATTATAAACGTTGTGCAGGCCGGGCATTCCAATATTGATTCCGCCCAGACTCCGCCTCCGGCGACATGCCTGAAAGGTGGTCTGCATCCCCGAAAAAGAAATTTCATCGGCGGTATAATCCGCCGAAGCCTGTAATCCGTAAGTGACGTAACGCTTATTGATGAAAGGGATAAGACTGTTAATGTGTTTCTGGTCGCTGCAGAGTACGGAGAGACCATAAAACGGCACCTTATTGATAAAATTCAGAAAGGCGTCTTTTATCTTGTCCAGGTGTTCGTAGTAATCCAGGTGTTCCTGGTCGAGGGTAGTCACCACGGCTACGGTAGGCGTGAGCTTCAGGAATGTACCGTCGCTTTCATCGGCTTCGGCCACCAGGAGCTCGCCGTTGCCCAGGCGGGCATTGCCGCCCAGATGGTCTACCTTCCCTCCGATGATGACCGTTGGGTCCAGCCCCCCCGCTGACAGCACTGATGCAACCATGGAGGTGGTGGTCGTTTTCCCATGGCTGCCGGCGATGGCCACGCCGTGCTTCATCCTCATGAGCTCGGCAAGCATCTCCGCCCTGGGGATTACCGGTATGCTGTTCTTCCAGGCGGCTATCACCTCCGGATTATCCGGGGGCACGGCAGAAGAGACCACCACGACGTCGGCCCGGGCGAGGTTGCTCTCCCTGTGGCCCAGGTAAAACTCAGCGCCCAGTTCCACCAGCCGCTTCACCGTTTCCCCTTCCACCAGATCGGAACCGCTGACCCCGTAGCCCATGTCGAGCAGAATTTCCGCGATGCCGCTCATTCCGATGCCGCCGATTCCGATGAAGTGTATATGCTGAGTGTTTCTGAACATCCCCTCTCCCATTAAATGTGCGTGTCAGGGTTGGATGGATTCAAGCTTCTTTCCTCCAGCGTGGTCGAATTGTCGAAGGCCAGACTGTGTATAAGCTCCACTACTTTAGCGGCTGCGTTGGGTACGCTGTAAGAGGCGAGCCTCTTTCCCATATCCTCTCGCAGTTCGTTGTCCTCGAACAGTTTTTTAATCATCCCCGCCAGAAGCTGACCGTTAAGGTCTTCATCGAGCATCACCTCCGCCGCTCCCGCTTTTTTCAGCGCCACGGCGTTGGTTTCCTGATGTCCCCCGGCGGCGAAGGGGAAGGGAACGAGTATGCAGGCCTTCCCCATGGCCATCAGTTCAGCCAGGGTGGTGGCTCCGGCCCTTGCCAGTACGAGGTCCGCCTGGCGGTAGCATCTTGCGATATCGTGAATGAAAGGTTTCACTTCCGCTTCGAGGCCGGCGGAGGAGCAGGCCGCACTGACGGCCTGATGGTCTTCTCCTCCGGTCTGGTGTATTATCCTGGGCGGTTCTTTCCAGGCGGCCATGAGCGGGACGGCTTCCATGACCGCTCTGTTTATGCTCCGTGCGCCTCTGCTGCCACCCATTATGAACAGGGTGGCTGGTCCTCCTGAGCGTCCTCCGGCTTCTTTTGACTGAGAAAAGAAGCTCTTCCTCAACGGGTTGCCGGTGACTACCGTCTTGTCTTGAGGAAATGAGCTCACCGTGTCCGAAAAGGAGACGGCTATGATATCCGCAAACCTGCTCAGAGCCCTGTTTGTAAAGCCGGGCCTGAGGTTCTGCTCGTGTATTATGGTGGGAACGCCCAGGAGGGCCGCCGTGAGCCCCATGGGTCCGGCGGCGTAGCCTCCTACCCCCACTACCACGTGAGGTTTGAACCTGAAAATTATCCATGCCGATTGAATTGCGGCCACCGGGATCATGAGAAGGGTGGCTATTTTTTGTATGTTTCTTCTTCCTGCCAGTTTTCCCACGTTTATGGTTTTCAACCGGTAACCTTCCTGAGGCAGCACTCTGGCTTCGAGCCCCTTTCTGGTCCCTACGAACAGGATTTGCGTCCGCTGGTCTCGATGCAGCAACTCTTCCGCAATGGCCAGTCCGGGGTAGAGGTGGCCCCCGGTGCCTCCTCCTGCAATCAATACTCGCATCTCTTCATCCGCCCTGCGCTCAGGCATGATCGTATCCGCGCCTCCTGGATATGTTGAGAAGGATTCCCGCGGCCATCATGCTCATCAAAAGCGAGGAGCCTCCGGAGCTTATGAAGGGGAGGGTAAGCCCCTTGGCGGGCAGCAGTCCCGTAGCCACCGACATGTGCATGAGGGCCTGCAGACCCAGGAGAATTGAAACCCCGAAGGCCAGGTAAGTGCCATGGAGATCGGGGCACCTTGTGGCCGCTTTCACTCCTCTCCAGACTATCAACAGGAACAGGAAGATGATCGTAACCGTCCCCACGAAGCCCAGCTCTTCGCCTATTACGGAGAAGATGAAATCGCTGTGCGGTTCCGGGAGGTAGAACAGTTTCTGCCTGCCTTCTCCCAGCCCCAGCCCAAGGAGGCCGCCCCTGCCCAGGGCAAGAAAGGATTGAATGGTCTGGAAGCCTGAGCCGAGTGGGTCGTCCCAGGGATTCAGATAGGTGAGGACTCGCTTCAGCCTGTAGTCCGCGCCGGTAATGGATATGTACAGCAAGGGCAGGGAAGCCAGCCCGGTTAGCAAGCTGAAAGGCAAGGGCAAACCGCCCACGAACAACATGATGAAGACCACGGCTCCGATGAGTATGGCGGTGCCCAGGTCCGGCTCCAGGATTATCAGCACGCACAGGAACGCCAAAACCATCAGCATGGGGAGGTAGCCTAAATAAAAGTCCTTGATGCGTTCCCGCTTCTTGGTCAGTATATGAGCGAAGTAAAAAATAATGGCTAACTTGGCTAGTTCCGAGGGCTGAAAGGTCATCCCTGCCAGGCTTATCCATCTGCGCGCCCCGCCGCCCACCACACCGATGCCGGGGATGAAAACCGCTGCAAGCAAGAGGAGACTCAACGCCATAAGCGGCAGAGTCAGTTTGAGAAGCCTTCTGTACTCCATCCGCATCAGCAGGAACATCAGCCCCAGCCCCAGCAGGGTGAAATATATCTTTTTTCGTAGAAACAGGTAGGGATCCTGGTAGCGCTCCCAGGCCACCACGGCGCTGGCGCTGTAAACCATTATTATCCCTATGCACAGGAGCGCCAGCACAGATATCAGTAGCAGGGTATCATAACTCCCCGGCGCCCTCGATGCCCTGTCAGCGGTCAGGGGCAAGGCCATCTGTCGAGCCTTGCGTCTTCTCCTGAGTTTGAAAAAGTTCATGCCCTGACCTTCCCGGCGGGCAGCTCATTGACCGCCTTCTTGAATGCCTCTCCACGATCCCGGTAATCCCGGAACATGTCGAAGCTGGAGCATGCCGGGGAGAGAAGAACCACGTCCCCGGGCTCGGCCATGCTGTGCGCTATTATGACCGCTTCCTCCATATTGGCTGCGGATATCGTTTCAACGGCGCCTCCCAGAGCGGCGGATATTTTCCTTTTTGCCTCTCCCAGCAGGATTACCGCTTTTGCTTTCCCTTCCGCCGCTTCGCGAAGTTGCCGGTAACCTCCGCCCTTGTCTCTGCCCCCGGCAATGAGAATGACCGGCGCTTCGAAGCTCTCAAGCGACTTCGCTGCAGCGTCCACATTGGTTCCCTTGGAATCGTTCACATATAGAACTCCGTCCAGTTCGCGCGCCCGCTCCATTCTGTGCGGGAGCCCCTCGAAATTCCGCAGCGCCTCTCTCATGGCCTCTGGCTCTACGCCGCAGGCCGCGGCTGCAGCTGCGGCTGCGAGGGAGTTCTCGATGTTATGCGTTCCCTTGATGCGTATTTCATCTGCGCCGATTATTTTCCTTTCCCTGCCTTCAAAGCGCACGATCAGCTGTCCTCCTTCAAGGAAAGCCCCCTGCTGCACTCTTTGCCTGCGAGAAAATGTCATTCTGGCGGCGTTGCATCCGGCTCCGAAACCGGCCAGCTCTTCCTGGTCAATATTTACGACCAGGTAATCCTCGGGGCCCATGTTGAGGTAGATGCGCTTTTTGGCTTCCAGGTAACTTTCCATGGAGCCGTGTCGTTCCAGGTGGTCCGGGGAGATATTGAGCATCAGGGACAGGCGAGGATGGAAGTTCACTATACCCTCCAATTGAAAGCTGCTCACCTCGACCACCAGAAAATCCGCATCCTTTTCCCTCAGCATCTCCACCATGGGGCGCCCCAGGTTGCCGCCCACCGATGCTCGCCTCCCTGATGCCTTGAGCATCTCTCCCATGAGCACGGTTGTGGTGCTTTTACCGTTGGTGCCGGTCACCGCTATTATGGGCAGTTCGGTAAGACGCGCGGCCAGCTCTATTTCGCTTATCACCTCTATCTCCAGATCCCTCGCCCCGGCCAGCAGCGGCTGATCCCACGGGACGCCGGGGCTGAGCACGATAGTTTGGGCTTGCAGGAAGCTTTCCCGGCGATGCCCGCCCGCTTCCAGCCTGACCCCCGGGTGGATATCGCCCAGGTATTGTCTGAGCTCATCCTCGCTCTTGATATCGCTTGCGGTTACTCTTGCCCCGAGCTCCTGCAAAAGGTTGGCTGCGGATACTCCCGAACGGGCAAGCCCCACGACCGTGATCTTCCTGTCTTTAAAGTATTCTTTATTGTCGGTCATCTATCTTAGCTTCAGTGTACTGAGTCCTATGAGGGCCAGTATAACGGCCACTGTCCAGAATCGGACTATCACCTTCGGTTCAGACCACCCTTTTTCCTCGAAGTGATGGTGCAGGGGCGCCATCCTGAAGATTCTCTTTCCCGTCAGCCGATAAGAGGCCACTTGCAGTATTACGGAGACGGTCTCGATGAAGAAGATGCCCCCCACCAGGATGAGCACCAACTCATGTCTGGTGGCGACGGCTATGGCGGCGAGTGCGCCACCGAGCGACATGGACCCTATGTTGCCCATGAACACCTGGGCTGGATAGGTGTTGAACCACAGAAAACCCAGGCCTGCGCCCACCATAGCCCCGCAAAAAATAGCCAGCTCTCCAGCGCCGTGGACGTAAACTACGTTCAGGTATTCGGCGAAATTGGCGTGGCCCACCGCATAGGCGATCACCGCATAGGTCATGGTGGCTATAATCATCGGCCCTATGGCCAGGCCGTCCAGCCCGTCGGTCAGGTTGACGGCATTGGTTGTGCCCACTACTATCAAGATCATGAGTGGGAAGTAGAACACTCCCAGGTCGGGCAGATAGTTCTTGAAGAAGGGGAAACTCAGCCTGGTCAGGCCGGGCATACTGGAGAACTGGTGGTAGAAGAGCAGGGCCAGCGCCACACCCACGGCGGTCTGCACGGGAAGTTTGTATCGAGCCCTGAGCCCCTGGCTGTTCTTCCTGGTTATCTTGAGATAGTCGTCCACAAACCCTACCGCTCCGAACCCGAGCGTGGACAGTATCACCAGCCATATATACTTGTTGGTCAAATCCGCCCATAACAGGGTGGGGACGATGATGGCGATGAGAATCTGTATGCCCCCCATGGTGGGGGTGCCCTCTTTCTGGAGATGCGTTTTGGGGCCGTCGTCGCGGATGTTCTCTTCGAAGTTGCATTTCTTGAGCCATGCTATCAGCCAGGGTCCTATGATGAAGCTTATTATGAGGGCTGTTATCACCGCATAAGTAGCCCTGAAGGTGATATACCTGAAAACGTTGAAAACAGTATATGTTTCGTGAAGAGGGTAAAGCAGGTGATATATCATCAATCTTTCCCAACCACTCTTTTAAGCCTCTCAACAACCTTTTCCATGTGCATACCCCGTGAGCCCTTGATCATCGCCCACTGCCCTTTGCCGACCAGATGGGGAACCATTTCCGCTGCGTCCTCCGCACTGCTCACGGCGAAGGCTTTCTCCTTTTCCAGGCCCTCTTCAATTGCGCCTTCCAGAACGTCATGTGCGTAACGGCCCACCGCCAGGAGCTTTCCGCGATGAATGGACGCCGCCAGCTTGCCCAGTTCGTAGTGCATGTCCCGTGAGCTCTCTCCCAGTTCCAGCATATCGCCCAGGATAACGGTGCTGTTCCTGCTTCGAGTGAATCCGGCGAAGGTCTTAAGCGCCTCTCGCATGGATATCGGGTTGGCGTTGTAGCAGTCGTTGAAAATCTTTATGCCCTCTCCGATTTTTATTATCTCAGACCTCATGGGCATACCCGTAAAGCGCTCCAGCCCGGCCTTGATCTCCGCCGGTTCCATTTTCATGGTTAACCCTGCAGCGGCGGCGGCGGCGGCGTTGTAAGCGTTATAGCGGCCGGAAATATTGAGTTCCACCGGGATATTCTGGCAGCCTATCTCCAATATGCAGGAAGTCCGTCCGGGTTTTTTGCTTTCTATTTTTTTGCAGCGCACCGTGCAGCCCTCACCGTTGCCGAAGGTTATGAGTTTGCTTCTGGTCCTGGCGGCGAGCCGGGAAGACAAAGCATCGGCCATGTTGAGGACCAGAATGTCTTCGCTGCTCAGGTAATCCGCCAGTTCCCCCTTGGCGTTCAGGATGCTGTTCAGACTGCCCAATCCGCCAAGATGGGCTGCGCTTATGTTGGTTATTACGCCCACGTCCGGCTTCGCGATGCGGCACAAGCCGGCTATCTCGCCGGGTGAATTCATCCCCATCTCCAGGACTGCGGCGTTGTGTTCGGGCCGCGCCTGCAGAAGGCTCAGGGGCAATCCGATGAAGTTGTTCAAGTTGCCCTGATTTTTCAGCACTTTGTATCTCTGCTCCAGGATGCTGACTATCAGTTCCTTGGTGGTGGTCTTCCCGTTGGAGCCGGTAACCGCTATGAGGGGGATCGTGCTGCTTTCCCTGACGCGGCTGGCGAGTTTCCGGAGGGCGATGGTGGTATCCAGGACCATGACCACCGCAGGAATGCTGTTTCCGGCGGTTCCCCGGGTTTCGACCCTGTGAGAAGCGGATTGTGAGGAGATTAGCAGGCCGAAGGCTCCTTTCTGGAGGGCTTCTTGAGCGAAGTCGTGGCCGTCCAGGCTCTGCCCCTTGATGCATACGAAAAGCTCGCCGGGTTCGATAGTCCTCGAATCTATGGATACGCCCGTGGCGACGCCTTCCCTGTCGCCCTTCAGCAGGCGCCCTCCGGTGGCATGGATTATTTCTTTCACAGTAAGCCGGGCCATCGATATTGTCCTTTTTCGATATCAGGAGTCGCTTAATGAGCTTTTGTTGAAATTACCGTACTAATAGCCTTACCAGCTTCTTCCGCATCATCGAAGGGGAATCTTTCATCTCCTACGATCTGGTGCTTTTCGTGCCCTTTGCCGGCGATAAGCACCACATCCCCGGTTTCCGCCGCGGCTATGGCCTCATGTATGGCCATGCGCCGGTCGGGGAGCAACTTGTAGAAGGCCTGATTTTCCCGGACACTCAGGAACCCCTTCTCTATCTGCTGGATTATGCTCATGGGGTCTTCGGTGCGCGGGTTGTCCGATGTTATTACAGCCATGTCGCTCAGTTCAGCGGCGGCCTTTCCCATGAGCGGCCGTTTGCCTTTGTCCCTGTCTCCACCGCAGCCGAAGAGGGCGATGAGTTTTCCCTTACAAAGCGTTCTGGCTGCGCCGAGGAGCTTGCGGAGGGCGTCTTCCGTGTGGGCGTAGTCCACAATTACCTTGAAGTCTTGCCCCAGGTCTATCTTTTGAAAGCGCCCCGGGACGACCTTCAGGGAGGCTACGCCCTCCAGAATATGGGAGATGTCGATGCCGCATGAGAGGGCGACGGTCGAGGCCGCCAGCATATTATAGACGTTGTATTCGCCTGCGAGTGGTGAATGAATGGAGAAACTCCCCTGGGGGAGAATCAGAGTGAACCGTGAGCCGTCCATGGAGAGATCCATATCGCGGGCGCTGACGTCTGCCCTGTTGTGGATGCCATAGGTAAGCAGTCTGTTCGAGTCGTCCGCAATCAGTTTCCGACCCCACTCGTCGTCAGCGTTTACGATCGTAGCGCCTACCTGGTACTCTTTAAACATTTTCCGCTTGGCCCCGTAATAACTTTCCATATCACGGTGGAAATCCAGGTGGTCCTGGCTGAGGTTGGTGAAGACACAGGCTTCGAACCTGCTCCCGGAGATGCGGTTAAGCTCAAGGGCGTGTGAAGAGACTTCCAGCAGGCAGTATTCCGTTCCGGCATCCAGCATGTCCCTGAACATTTTTTGCAGGTCGATGGACTCGGGGGTGGTCTGTCTCGCCTGGATTTCCGAACGCCCGCTTCTGTAGTTTATGGTTCCTATTACCCCCGTCTTTTTGCCTGCCGCTCTGAGTATGGATTCGACCAGATATGTGGTCGTGGTCTTGCCGTTGGTGCCCGTCACACCAATCAGTTTGAGCTTTTTTGTGGGCCAACCGTAGAGTTTGCAGGCCATCAGCGCCATGTCTCTCCGCAGCTCCCTGGAAGCTATAAGGGGAAACCTATTTTCGAGGCCTAACTTCTTGTCGCCCGACGGATTCTCGGTGGATAGCATTAAGGCGGCCGCCCCTTTTCGCAGCGCTTCCTGTATGTAGTCCGCCCCGTCGTGCTTCTGGCCTCTCATGGCCACGAAAAGCGAACCGGGGACCGCTTTTCTGGAATCGCAGACGATGCTATCTATCTTGACTCCGGGATCGCCCGTCAGTCGCAGGTCTGGAATTTCTCTTATCAGTTCGCTCAGCAGCATATCTTTTACCGGTGTTCTTCAAGTAAGGTTTTCTATTTTGACGTTTATTTTCTGGTTCGATTTCTTCTTTTCAAATGGTTTCATAATCGAGGATCTGGCTTTGTCCAGCAACTCGAGAAATCCTCTGTTCATTCGCTTAACGGGGCTGAGATTTTCAGCTTTCTTCCTGAAACTTTCTTTTCCAGCGGCTTTCCCGGGGGCGGTTACCCTGAGGAGGCTGCCATCCCTGGGAATTTTCAAGTATCTGACCACCTGAGAACCTATCCTGCTGAAGGCCGGCGCCGCTACCGAGCCGCCGTAGATACTGCTCTTGGGCTCATCGATGACTACCAGTATTGCCACCCTGGGCTTATCAGCAGGTAAATATCCCACGAAGGAAGCGATATACTTGTTCGAGGAGTAGGCTCCAAGCCGGGGGTCATATTTGCGTGCGGTTCCCGTCTTTCCAGCCACTGCGTAACCGTCGATTGAGGCCTCCTTCCCGGTGCCGCTCTCCACCACCTCTTTGAGAATGGATGTTATCGTCCCGGCTGTCTTTTCGGAGACGACCCTCCTGGGCTGCCGGCTGATGAGCGCTTTATATTCGCGGCGGTCTTTCAGCTCCGCCTTAACCAATCTCGGCTGAACCAGAACGCCGCCGTTAGCGATGGCAGCGTAAGCGGTGATCAGTTGAATGGGCGTGACCGACACTTCGTACCCGATGCTTATGGAGCTGGTTGAGACTCCGGACCAATCTCCTACATCTCTGACTAATCCAGAGGCTTCACCGGGCAGCTCGATGCCGGTTTTCGATCCGAACCCGAATTTTTTCACGTAGTTATGAAGGAGTTTCGGCCCCAGGCGCTCCGCCAGTTTTATGGTGCAGATGTTGCTGGATTTGGATATCACCTCCCGTACTGTCAACCAGCGGAATTTGTGTACGTCATGGTAGGTTTTTCCCGCCACTACGATGGACCCGTTTTCACCGTAAATCATTTCGTCGGGACGGGCCAGGCCCTCTTCAAGCACCGCGGCAAGCGTAACCATCTTGAAAGTGGAGCCGGGTTCATAGGCGTCCGCCACTGCGTTTCTCTTCCACATGGCGGGCCTGTAATCGAGGAAGCTGTTTGGATTGAAAGATGGCTGTTGCGCTAGCGCCAATACCTCTCCCGAGTGAGGATCCATCACTATCGCCACGCCGCCCCTGGCTCGGCTTTCAGACACCTGAAGGGTCAGCTCTTTTTCCGCTATGTACTGGATAGTTTCGTCTATGTTCAGAAGTATGTCAAGTCCTTTGGAGCCTTCTTTGAGCAGGCGCACGGAGGAGTAAATATTCCGCCCTCTGGCGTCCTTTTCCATCAGCGCCAGGCTGGGTTCGCCGCCTATATAGTCGTCGTAAAGATACTCCAGCCCTTCCAGTCCCTTGTTGTCGGTTCCCGTGAATCCGAGAATCTGCGCCGCCAGAGAACGCTTGGGATAGTAGCGTTTGTTTTCTTTAACCAGTCCCAGGCCTTTAATGTTGAGAGAGGCTATTTTCTCCGCCTGCCACGGGGCTATTTTCCTCTGTACCCAGACAAAGTTCCGGGGAGAGTTGATGGCGGCATAGACCTTTCCGGCCGGGGTTCCGAGTATGGATGAGATGCTTGTGGCGGCGGCCCTGGAGTCGTTAATCTGTTTTGGGTTGGCGTAAAGGGATCTGACGGGAACGCTGACCGCCAGCTCCTTCATATTCCTGTCGTATATGGCGCCCCGCTTTGGTTCGAGGTGAAGCGTCCTCAGGTACTGCTGCTCTGATTTAGCAGATAGCCGGTCATGCTGCAGGATTTGAAACTGAAAGAGCCTGAACCCGACCAGAGCTCCGAAAGCGAAGAGTGCGAACACAGCTATCCTGAGACGCTTCAAAATTTTTACATCAGCACTGACCTCTTTCATGACGGGCATGGGTAATATGGTTTATTATTGCTTCCAATACAGGTTTCAAGACTTTTTTCAATTATTGGTGTTTATCGGTTTCATCCAGCACGACGTAAACTATCTGTTTTTTTCCCGGGGTTATCATACCCAGTTCGCCCCTGGAGATGCGTTCTACCCTGTCCAGGGATTTGAGGCTGCTTAATTCGAGACGCAGGGCTCTGTTTTCTTCGCTCAAGCGCTCTCTATATGTAGACAGGCTGCTATACTGGAAACCGTTCTGAAGCAGTTGCATGTGGGGCCAGAGGTATAATAAGAGTCCTATCAGGAAGCAGGTAACGAATATGATACAGGCAAGAAATTTTTTTAATTCCAGCCCTGTGAATATCTTTCCCCACCCCGGGTTGACGAACGGAGGGAAAGTGCGGGTTTTGGCGCCGTGTCTCATTACATCTCCTTAGGATGGCTGATGCTTCAATCACAGTTTCTCAACGGCCCTCAGTTTCGCGCTCCTGGAGCGAGGATTGGCAACTCTCTCCTCCTGAGAGGGAGAGAGAGGTTTGGGGGTCAAAATTTTAATTTTAATCTCTGCCCCTTCCCCGAAGGTGCTGGCGGCGGTACCAT
>CAYVLI010000015.1:0-16615 GCA_964452105.1 uncultured Nitrospinota bacterium | reverse complement strand
GCAGCCGCCGTTCACCTTTTCACCCTGGCCAGGGCCATATAGCTGCCTGATTTAAGGTTCCGGGTCAGGCTTTCCAGCAGTCCGGCTCATGGCGAGCGGGAACGATTCCCACGCTGTGGAAGAAACTCAGGGCTATGGTAGGTCCCATGAAGCTGAAGCGGTCTTTGAACTCTTTCGAAAGGGTTTTCTCATCGTTGTCCAGGCTGGCTAAATATTTAGCGAATGAGCCGTGTTCTTTCTTAAGCTCGAGTATTATCTTTGCGTTTTGAATGGCGGCCTCTATTTTCTTCCTGTTCCTTATTATCGCCTTGTTATTGAGGAGGCGCTGGACGTCTTTTTCTCTGTAGTCTGCAACGTGGGAGAGCGAAAAGTCGTCGAAGGCTTTTCGGAAGGCTTCCCGCTTGTTCAGGACGGTGCGCCAGCTTAATCCTGCCTGGAACATCTCCAGAGTCAGCCGCTCGAATAAGGCGTCGTCATCCTCGACCGGCTCGCCCCACTCTTCATCATGGTAGCGGGTCATGAGCGGGTCTCCCTCGGCCCACCGACACCGCTTTTTCTCTCCTGGCTTTGTCACGTCAAGTATTTTTCAAGGCACGATGACTTTTTCTTCGGCCACGAAGAACACCATGGAGCTCCTGTCTATGAACTTCTCTTCGTCCCCGATGATGATTTTACCGCCCTCGCCCTCGAAGAACTCAGCGGCCTTGCGCCACGCATCCATGTCCTCGAACCATATCTCCACCACTCCGTCGATCTTTGGTTCTCCCCCGCCCGGCAGCTTCATGGGGTGGTTCTGAATGTACTTTTTGACGCCGGGCAGCGTCTTCTTGATCAACGGCCCGTGGTTTTTCTCCCAGTATTGAGAGAACTCCTCGACCGGCATTCCCTTTTTTCTTTTTAATGTGGTGATGACTTTTACCATGTCTTCGCCCTCCTTGTCTCGGCGCTACGCTCCACTGCAGCCCCATTATCCTCTAAGAAATATTGCAGTATTCCTCCATGCTTTCAGTATCATTAGATTGCAACCGGGTTGATTCAACCCCTCCCTGCGCTTCAGTCTAATGGAAAGCGACCGAAAAATGAACTAAAAAACATCGTGGCGAGAGGAGGACAGATTTAAATGCACCCACTGCCGATATCCTTTTGGAGATTTCACCGGCGCTTATCTTGAGAGGATCAAGCTTCCCCTCAAAGAGGTATTGCATCTGCTCTATCTCTTCTGCCTTGGGGTACCTGCAAGCTGCAACTCTTTTTATCCCATTATTTCCTTGTAGGTTTCCCGCTGGATGATAAGCTTCATCATTTCGCTCGTGCCTGCCACGAATAGGCCGTTTCTGGCATCCCGGAAGTGGCGTTCGATGGGATAGTGGGTGGTGTAACCGATGCCTCCCATTATTTGCATGGCGTTGTTAATGACGTTAAAAGCGCCTTCGGTGGAGACCATTTTGGCCATGGCGGCTTCTTTGGTGGCATCCAGCCCCTTGTCTATCATCCTTGCGGCCTGGCAGCAAAGAAGTTTTGCAGACTCGATGGTGGCGGCCATATCGGCCATTTTGTAGCTGATTCCCTCCCATTTCCTGATAGGTTTATGGAAGGCAACTCGCTCGTCGGAGTATCTTGCCGCAATCTCCAGGCAGCTCTGCGCCGCCCCGATGAAGCTTGCGCTTACGATAGCGCGCTCGCCGTTCAACATGGAAAGGATCATCTTCCAGCCGTCGCCTTCTCTGCCCAGAAGATTTTCCTCAGGGACCTTCATATCGTTGAATACCATTTCAGAGACCACTTCAAGCCCGCGGTAACCCATAGTATCGAACAGCTTTCCTGTATGAAGGCCCTCCCAGCCTTTCTCCACAATAAAAGCGCTCATGCCTTCCCGGGGGTTTACGGTGTTATCCGTGATGGCGTAAACTAACATTACATCAGCAACGCCCCCGCTTGCCTGGAATCGTTTTTCGCCTTTTAAGGTATATCCATCCGCTCCCTTGACGGCCGCTGTTTTGATTCGCGCCGCATCCGAGCCGCCGACGGCCTCGGTCAAACACTCTGCCGCCGGCCATTCACCGGAGAACATTTTAGGCAGGTACTTGCTCTTTTGCTCGTGGCTGCCGTATTCGTTGATGGCATGAGCCACGTAGCTTGTAACACTTCGGGCACATGCCATGGCAATGCTTGCACCTCCCACCTGTTCATTCACAATCGTCTCTGACACGATATCTTTTCCCGCACCGCCATATTCTTTGGGAAACCTGACCCCTATGTAGTCTTTTTCCCCGAGCTTTTTCAGCAACTCAAAGGGATATTTGTTCTCTCTGTCCATGGCTGCCATGTGGGGCTCTATTTCGCTTTTCATGAAGGCTCTGGCTTGCTCTCGTAATTCTATTTCTTCTTTCGAATAGAATAGCGGTGCGTACACAATATTCTCCTTTTGTTTTTCGTCCGCTGCTCTGCAGTAGAATTGGCGCTGCCATACAGTAGGTTGACGGGAATACCTGAAGCTTGAAAGAGCTGACGGCTCCCGGCGGTTTTAGGCCTGTTCTTCAATACGCTTACGATGATGTTCCGAACTCAGGGCCTGCCGCCTGGCCGCACTCATTATCAAAATTGGAAGTATCGTTGTCAAGTATTCTCCTGAACCCCCCCGGGGACGAGGGTTCGTTCAGGGCTTTGTGAAGTAGTTCCGGTGGGTAGTAATTCGGAGTTGTATGATAATTCTGATTAAAGGGATAGCAGGGGCTGATAAACTTAACTGTCCTTTCGGCCTCTCAATATAAGTGTCAGCTCTCCCTTGACTTTTTCCTCGCCCAATTCTCCTGATATTTCGCTCAGCCTCCCTCGGTATAGCTGTTCATGCAGCTTGGTCAGCTCCCTGGCCAGCACGGCCTCTCTATCACCGAATATTTCCAGCATTTCCTG
Organism: uncultured Nitrospinota bacterium; assembly: GCA_964452105.1. Classification (GTDB taxonomy): domain Bacteria; phylum JAUXIQ01; class JAUXIQ01; order JAUXIQ01; family JAUXIQ01; genus CAYVLI01. The sequence goes on along the minus strand of CAYVLI010000015.1, from coordinate 13,702 downwards.
GAGGATTTTCTTTATCCTGTAAGGAGATTCGAAGATTACGATGGTGCGCTCTTCTTCAGACAGTTCCAGGAGCCTCCTGTTCCGGGCGCCCTTTTTGCGGGGCAGGAAGTTTTCCACGACGAACCTGTCCGTGGGAAGCCCTGATACCGATAGGGCGGTGACGGCTGCGTTGGGCCCGGGTATGGGCACCACTTTGATGGGTATTTTAAGCGCCAGGTTGACAAGGTAATAGCCGGGGTCGGAAATCCCCGGTGTGCCTGCGTCAGTCACCAGCGCGACGTCGAACCCGCTCACCAGTCTCTCGATGAGGTAACTCCCCTTCTGTTCCTTATTGAAATCGTGATAGCTGGTGATGGGTTTGCTTATCTGGTATCGATTGAGCAGTTTGATGGTCCTGCGGGTGTCTTCCGCCGCAATGAGGTCAACCTCTTTGAGGATGCGCATGGCCCTGAGGGTGATATCCTCCAGGTTCCCAATGGGGGTGGCCACTATGTAAAGCGTACCTGTCGTTTCGTTATCTTTTTCAGCCAACCTGTTTACCCTCCGGGAATCCAGGCGATGATGCACCTGAGTCTGAAATTTCAGGCTTCGCCTCTTACAGGAGACGGGAGCGTATGCGCGATAAGCACAAATAGTCACTCTGGGAAAGCGCGCTTCACTTCCTCGGTGTATTCTTTCCCCTCTTTATAAATTATAAGGGGTTTTTCTATGGTCAATGAATTCCTGCCGTTTTTTACCCCCTCCAGCATGACCATATTAGCCTGAGAATCCCTGCTGGAGTGAATGGAGCGCATACGGCGGGGCGCTATTCTGTATTGACGAAAAACCTCGAAAACTTCCGCCAGTCTGCCCGGGTGGTATATGATGTTCAGCCGACCCCTGTTGGTTATCAGATAGGCGCAGGCGGACACGAAATCGTTCAGGGATAGCTTTATCTCGTGTCGGGCGACCGCTTTTTCTTCAGAGGGGTTGATTCGGCCGGTTTCGACCCTGCGAAAAGGGGGATTGCCCACCGCCACCTCGAAACTCTCTGCGGGCAGAAGGGAACGGACCTCCTTGATGTCTCCATGAAGGATGCTTACCCTTTCATCCAAGCCGTTCTGCCGCACGTTCTCCGCCGCCATCGCGGCCAGCCCCTCCTGAAGCTCTATACCCGTCACCCGGATTTCCTGGCATCGTGCGGTTAGCAGTATGGCGATGATCCCGTTTCCCGTCCCCAGGTCGACCACACGCTCGCTCCCCTTCAACTGCACGAAGCGAGCGAGCAAGAAGGGGTCAAGGGAGTAACGGTAGCCGCGCTCGCTCTGCCGTAGTTTTATCCTATTGCTCATGCCGGGAGATGCGCATAAAGATTTAAAACCATCTTGAAATAACCATCTTCTTATCGGTATAGAACTCTATCGAGTCCCTCCCGTGGCCCTTGAGGTCCCCGAAGAAGGAGCCCTTGGCGCCGCCGAAGGAGAAGAACGCCATGGGAGCGGCTACGCCGATATTTATGCCTATCATGCTGCACTCGACCCGATACTTGAATTCACGCGCCGATTTTCCGCTCGAAGTGAAAATGGAAGTGGTATTGCCGTATCGGTTTTTGCGTATTATTTTTATGGCTTCATCGAGGTCTCCGGCCTTTATCATACTGACCACCGGGCCGAAGATTTCCTCGTTGGCTATGGTCATGTCCGGGTGGACGTTATCGAATATGGTGGGGCCTATGAAGTAACCGCTGCCGTGTCCCTCGACCCGTACGCCCCGACCGTCCAAAATAAGTGCGGCGCCCTCCTCGATTCCTTTATCTATGTAGCTCAGAATTCGCTCCAGGTGCGGCCTGGATATTACCGGCCCCATCTGAATCCCTTCCTGCAATCCGTTGCCTATTTTGAGCTTTCCTGCCATGTCCGTTATCTTTTCTTTAAGCGGCTCGTATGCTTCGCCGACTCCCAGGATAACGCTTCCCGATAGACAGCGCTCACCGGCGCAGCCGAAGCAGGAGGTCATGATGGCTTCCACCGTCTCTTTAAGAGGGGCGTCCGGCATGACCACCAGGAAGTTCTTGGCGCCGCCCAGACACTGAGCCCTCTTGCCGGTTTCGGCGGCCCTGGAGTATACGTGCCTGGCTACGGGGCTGGAGCCGACGAACGATATCCCATCGATCTCGTCGCTGTCCAGGAGAGCGTCCACCGCTCCTCTGGCGCCGTTCACCAGGTTAATAACACCGGGCGGAAGGCCTATTTGGTCGATGAGTTGAAAAATTCTCTCCTGGCTGAAGGGAACCTGCTCGGATGGTTTCAATATAAAAGTGTTGCCGCAGGCCACTGCGTAAGGTAAGAACCAGAGCGGGACCATGACCGGGAAGTTGAAGGGTGCAATGGCGGCGAAGACGCCCACGGGCTGGCGCACGGCAACGCAGTCTATGTCTTTGGCCACATCCTCCAGGTTGTAGCCCATCATCATGGATGGAATGCCCGCCGCCACTTCCACGTTCTCCAGCCCGCGCTTTACCTCCCCCAGCGCCTCAGCGAAGGTTTTCCCTTCTTCCTCGGTTAGGGTTCGGGCCATATCCTCAAGATTTTCCTCCATCAGTTCTTTCAGTTTGAACATGTAGCGAGCGCGGGTCAGTGGCGGAGTCTCTCTCCATGCGGGGAAGGCGGAGCGCGCAGACGCAATGGCTTTGTTGACTTCCTCAGTCGTCGAGAGAGGCACTCTGGCGATGGCTTCTCCCGTAGCCGGATTCATCACATCCAAAAGTTCGCCGGACGAATCTTCCCACTGACCATCTATATAGTTTTTAACATTTCGCAATCCCATTTCATCCCCCTTTTTAGCTTGCTGCGCTGACGAAAGCTCGGAACAAAGACATATTCTTCGGCAGGCGGTTATATTGTCGTAGTTCTTGCTACATTATAGCATTACATTAAAAGTTGAAATAGGGTAAAGCATAAGGCATCATGACAATATTGTTTTCCCTCCGACCCCATGGAAAGGAGCAATCATGGAAACACAAGGCCAGGGAGTGAGAATTGTCAAGAACGTTTTTATACCCATGCGCGACGGTGTGGAGCTGGCCGCAGACCTTTTCCTGCCTTCTACCGAGGGGCCGGCGCCCGCCGTTTTCACCTATGTTCCTTATCATAAGGACGACTACATTGGTGTGGCTTACAAGGAAACCTATATGGAAATCGCCCGAAGAGGCTATGCCGGGCTGCTGATAGACATCCGCGGCACAGGTGGTTCCGGGGGCAAGACCACGGAGATTATGTCTCTCAAGGAGCAGGAGGACGGCTACGACGCCATCGAGTGGATAGCCGCGCAGGAATGGTGCAACGGCAGGGTAGGGCAGTGGGGCATGTCCTACGGGGGATTCACTTCCCTGCTGGTGGCAGCTCAACAGCCGCCCCATCTGGAGGCGACCGTTCCTACTTTTGCGGGGATGAACATATACCTGGACTTCTCCTACCCCGGAGGCCGCTTCAACATGCTCAACATGTCCGGGGGATGGTGCGCATGGATGCTGGTCATGAACGCCATGCCGCCAATGTACAGGGATGATGAAGGTCGCTGGCTGCGGCTGTGGACCGAGCGCCTGGAAGACTACGTCCCCTATCTGATGGCGGCCATGGATAACCCCACCTACAACGATGTGTGGAAGCAGGGCAGCCCTGAGCTTGTATGCGATAAGATCGAAGTGCCTACTCTGCTAATCGGCGGATGGAGAGACATCTTCGCGGATGCCATGGTGCGCTGCTACGGGGCGCTGAGCTGCCCCAAGAAGCTCATCATGGGCCCCTGGATGCACGATTTCCCCAACCGTTCCCTGCTGCCCCGCATAGACGCCTTCGGTGAAATAATGCGCTGGTTCGATCACCACCTCAAAGGGCGGGACACCGGCGTCATGGAAGAGCCGCCCGTATCCATTTACGTGCAGGGGCTCGATCAGTGGCGCTTCGAAGAGGACTGGCCCATCCCTCAGACCGTAACCAGTGATTATGAGCTGGCTGAAAATAACGCGCTTGTGGAAGGTGGCGCATCCGTGGAGCGGGGGGCGCAGAGCGTGGAGCACGACCCCACCGTGGGCGCCGCGGCGGGATTGTGGAATCCCTTCGCATTCAACATAGGCCTGCCGATGGATCAGAGGGAGGACGAGGCGAAATCACTCAGCTTCACCTCGCAGCCACTGGAGCAAGACCTCGAAATAGCCGGTTCCACCACGTTGAAGATAAGTGTTTCCACAGACATACCCGATGCCGTCCTGGTGGCCAAGTTGTGTGATGTGGCGCCAGACGGCGGATCTACCCTCATAAGCTCTTCATGGCTTGATATGACGCACAGGGAATCGCACGAGTCGCCTTCGCCGATTTCGTCTGACGAAATTTACAGAGTGGAGATGGCCCTCTGGGCCACATCCTATCTCGTCCGGGCGGGACACCGCATACGGCTTAACATCGCCACGGGGGATTTCCCCCGCATCTGGCCTTCCAGGCATGAGGGGAGACATACCATATATTTCGGCGGAAGCGATGCGGCCACATTGAGCATACCCATCCGTTTGCCCGGAGACCCATCAAGGTCCGCGCCGCCTTACGAGGAAATACCCCTCGCCCCCTTGCCGCCGGAGATTACCTTTTTTAAACCGTTATGGAACTTTGAGCGGGACCTTCTGGACAGCAGAGTAACGGTGCACTCGGGGTCGGACAGGGAAATGGACCTCGAGGGAGGAGCCAGGCTCTTTACGGGCCACCGCTACAGTGCAAGCGCCAGGCGGGACGATCCTGCGGCTTCAACGGTCAAGGCGGAGGTGGAAAACGTAATAGAGTTTCCGGATATGGAAATAGTCATGGAAGGAACGGTGACCGTCAACATCAGCAGCGCTCTGCTCACGTTGAACATCACCCTGGATGGACATCCCTTCTATCAACGGACCTGGACTCATCACGGGCTTCTATAGCCAGGCCCGAACGATTACTCAAAGCCGTCTCTTATTTTGGCGGCGGTGGGCTTTGCAGTCGCACGAACGGAATCGGAGAAATTTAAAGGTGACAGTTCTTCTTGTGGATGGATGATACATATTTACAAGTAGTATATTCGTGAAGTTTATCTTTAGCGATATGGGAGAACCTCTATAATGAAGCTTTTGGACGATGTGTACTTTTATCCCTGGCAGAGCATGACGGAGAATAACTGCAACAGCATTTTCATAGATGGAAATCCACCCACCCTCGTGGACCCGGGCCACGCTCATCTCCTGCCCGAGCTTTTTAAAGCCATGGAGGAGGATGGGTTGTCTCCAGACGATATCGGGCTGGTCATAAACACCCACGGCCATCCCGACCATTGCGAAGGCTCAACCTGGTTCAAGGAAAGGGGGGCCATGATAGCCGTCAGCGAGATGGAAGACGAGTTCCTGCGCGGTTCGGGAGGTGAGGTATACAAGGCCTTCGGCCTGGATGTCCCGGATATTAAGCCGGATTTTTTCCTTTGTGAGGGAGAGCTGTACATAGGTTCCCGCCTCGCCGAGATTATCATCACCCCGGGACATACGCCCGCATCTATCTGTCTTTACTTCAAGCAGGAGAAAGCGCTTATAGCGGGAGACCTGATATTTCACGGCAGTGTGGGGAGGGTGGACCTTCCCGGCGGGGACGCCGAGATGTTGAAGGAGAGCATCATAAGAGCATCTCGGCTCGATGTAGAGCATCTGCTGCCGGGTCACGGTCCCGCCCTGTCCGGCAAAGCAGACGTTATAGCCAATTTCCGCTACGTTCAGCAAGCCCTTTTCCAGATGCTGTAACCGAAAGCCGGTGTTACTTTGTCAGTTTTTTTCCTAATGCAGCCAGCAGGTTATCCAGTTCATTTTCATGAGAGGTCAGGAGTTCTTCTGAAGTCGTCTGCCACAGTTCGTCAACCAGCAGATTGGGTATCACGGCGCTTCCATGGACCTTTCGCTCTTTTAATTCTTCCAGAAGCTGGGATGAGCGCTGCTGCCGCCGCTGGGCATATTGCTGTTCGTAAACCGTGAAGAGCTGCTCCAGCTTTACCATTTCCGGTTTTACTTCCGGCCCGGAGAGCGCCTCGATCCCTTCTATGGCCCTCGTGCAGTCTGATCCCAGTTCTATGAAGGAGAGCAGTTCCTTGAGAACGGCCGACTTCAGCTTGTTTCCCCCCCCTTCTTCTATCTCATCAAGCTCCCGGTTCAGAGCCTTTATGGTTTTTTCACCGTCTATATACTTTGCGGCCAAGCCCTTTGCCCTGGCTTCAAGCTCTTTTTGCTGCAGGGCGGAAATCTCTTCCGGGCTGGCCTTCATGCCTCTGGTTCTCTCCAGGGCGAGCTCCACCGCGCTCTTTATTTTGTTCTCCTTGGTCATAATCCTCTAATCTCTCCGCAGTTATTGAAAAAGCACTTTATCGTAGTTTATCTAATCTATCATCATGATAAGCCTTTGACCAATCTGTTTTTCAATGCAAAGATGGCCTTTCTTTGGTATTCTGCCATCGAAAAAAGTAGCGGTTGGCGGCTGGCGCGCCTTTCAGGCTCGAAAAGAATGTTCTTGTGATTGTCGATTTGGTCCAAAATCTGAAAATGGTTGATTATTCAGGAATAATGTATCGTATGACAGCGAAAAACAGGTGGGGAATTGTTTGCCTCTGTTTTCTGGCTATCCTCTTACTGCTCCCCGCTCTTTCTGCAGCTCTCCCGGAATACGCCTCCAGAACCGCCCAGAGTTGTCAGACATGCCACATAAATCCATCGGGGGGAGGTGCGCTTTCTGAGAGAGGTCTCGAATATGCTGCATCCGGCTATGTGTGGCCGCCCCGTGGTGGATTCAGAGTCATTGGTCCCATTAAGAAGTATGCCAGATTGGCAATCGGGTTTCTGCATATTACGGCCGCTTTCCTCTGGTTGGGAACCATACTCTACGTCCACCTTCTTCTCAGGCCCGCCTACGCTTCTCGTGGGCTTCCCAAAGGCGAGGTTGCTCTGGGCCTCTTCTCCATGGGCGCCGTGGGGGTTACGGGACTGCTGCTCACGCTCTCCAGGATCAAAAGCGTCGATGTATTGTTCAATACCCCCTGGGGGATAGTACTTTCCATAAAGATACTTATTTTCATCGTTATGGTTTCAACAGCCCTTTTCACCGTTTTCCTGGTCGGGCCCAAACTTAAAAAAGGGCCGGAAAAGGCGATGCTGCCTGAAGGTGGAGTGTTTGATCCACTTTCTCTTTCCCGCTTCGATGGCAAAGAGGGAAGGCCGGCTTATATAGCATTTGAAGGTAAGGTTTATGATGTAACCGGGCTTAACTTGTGGGGAGACGGTGTACACATGAAACGCCATACCTCGGGAAGCGACCTCACGCCTTCACTCGCCAAAGCGCCCCACGGCTGCGAAAAAATAGAAGCCCTTGAAGTTGTGGGAACTTATGATGCATCATTAAAACCCCGGAAGACATCTCCGCAGAAAGCCTTCTATTTCATTGCATACATGAACCTGCTCCTGGTGTTCACGGTGCTTTTCGTGGTGGCTTACTGGCGGTGGGGTTTATGACCCAGAGCAACTTCTTCTCTCTTCTTCACTGTATCTGCGGGTTCAATTATCCGTTTCATCTGTAAGGGTAATTTATGTCTGAGGACGGTATTTTTCAGAAGGTTACTGACGGGGTCTATTATCTCTCGACGCTCGGCTCCTTTTCCATACCGGTGAGTGGCTCCTACGTTATCATGGGCGAAAAGGTTTACCTTGTGGAGACGGGGACACAAGATGTGGCATCGAAACTCATGAGTTCCCTGAGCGACCTGGGAATAGCCCGGGAGGAGCTGACAGGCGTCATAGTCACGCACATACATCTGGATCACTCCGGCGGCGCGGGTTGGCTGGTCAAGCAGATGCCCTGGCTGAAGGTGTACGTTCACCGCAACGGCGCCGGGCACCTCATTGAACCTTCCCGATTGCTTGCCAGCGCGGATAAAGTTTACGGAGGGAGGGAAGCTGTGGATAAAATCCACGGAGCCATCCTTCCCATCCCTGAAGGAAACGTAATCCCCCTGGATGAGACTACCATAGACGCAGGAGGGGGCGTTTCACTCCGTGTGATGTCCGCGCCGGGGCATGCGCCGCACCACGCCCTGATTTTTGAGGAATCGAAGAAACTGGTTTTCGTGGGAGAGCTGCCCGGCCACTATGTTCCGGCCAATGATTTCCTGTATCCCGCCCTCGCCCCACCCGGTTTCGATTACGGAGCCACGCTTAGAAGCCTCAGAAAACTTAGAGCGTTAGCTGCAGAAAAGCTCTGCTTCTCGCAGTTCGGGTTCACGGACAGGGTAGATAAGACTATCAGTCTCTCAGAAAAACAACTCTCCCATGTGAGAGATGTCCTCTTGCCCCTCAACAGGAAAGGGGCCAGCCCATCAGAGATGGTCGAAGCATTGATGGACGATCCCATGTATGAACCTGTAAATGAACTCCGCGGCTGGTCGGAAGGAGAACTCATCCTCTCCACTGTACTCGGCTTCCAGCGCTATTTTGCACGGAACGAGAATCCGAAGTAGAAGGATAACTTAACATTTTAATGGCACAGTATGAAAAACGGGCGATCCATCTAAGAGAGGAACGCCCGTTTCCTGCTATTCAGTATTCATTGCCCGGCTACGCTGTTACCCCTGGCATTACCGAAGTCCTACACCCCCGTTATCTCCTGGTAGGCGCCGAAGACGCTTTTGAAGGTGGCGACTATCTCGCCGATGGTGGCGTAGGATTTTACAGCGCTTATCAGGTATGGCATCATATTTTCCGTTCCCTTGGCCGCATCGGAGAGGGCGATGAGCGCTTCGTCCACCTTGCTCTGGTCGCGTTCCGCCTTGACTCTGTTCGTGCGTTCCACCTGCTTCTGTATGGCCTCTTCGGAGGACTGGTGGATTTCCATCTCATCTTCTTCGTCTTCTTCGACCACGTACTTGTTGACCCCTATCTTGACCTTTTCGCCCCTCTGTATGTGCATCTCTTCAAGGTAAGCCTCCCGTGCCAGTTCTCTCTGGATATGGCCGGCCTTGATGGCGTTAACCATCCCGCCCATGGATTCTATCCTTTCCATGGTTTCAACGGTCTTCTTTTCGATCTCATCGGTCAGGGATTCTATGAAATATGAGCCCGCCAGAGGGTCCACCGTGTCTGCCACGCCCACTTCTTCACCCAGCAGGTTCTGGATCATAAGGGCCAGGCGTGCGGATTCCTCGGTGGGGATGGCGTAGGCCTCGTCGTATGCCGCCAGGAGGATGGATTGCGCGCCCCCCAGCACCGTGGATAAGGCCACCAGAGCGCTGCGAGCTATGTTAAGCTTGGGTTGGTTCTTGGTCATACATAGTCCGCCTCCGCCTCCGGCGAAGCGCAGCATCATGGATTTGGGGTTGCTTGCCCCATACTCCTCTTTCATGATGCGCGCCCAGAGCCGTCTGGCCGTGCGGTACTTGCATATTTCCTCGAAGAAGTTGTCCCTGTTGCAGAATATGAAGGAGAGGCCGGGGGCGAAGTCGTCTATTTTGTATCCGCGCCTCAGCACCTCGTTGATATATTCCTTGGCGTTTCCGAAGGAGTAGGCCAGCTCCTGCACCGCGGTGGCGCCCGCCTCTCTCATATGCGGCCCGGAAATGCTAATGGAGTTGAACTTCGGAATATGGTTGGCGCAGTGTTCGATGGTATCGCCTATAAGGCGAATGGAAGGCTCGATGGGAAAAATCCATGTTCCCCGTGCAACGTATTCCTTGAGGATGTCGTTCTGTATGGTGCCGGTAAGCTTCTCCTGGGGCACCCCCTGTTTTTCGCCTACGGCGATATACATGGCCAGCAGGATCGCCGCCGTAGAGTTTATGGTGAACGACGTGCTTATCTTGCCCAGGTCTATGCCATCGAAGACGCCTTCCAAATCCTTGAGTGTATCGATGGCCACGCCCACCCGTCCCACATCGGCTACGGCCAGAGGGTCGCTGGAATCCATGCCCAGCTGCGTGGGAAGGTCCAGGGCCATACTGAGACCGGTCTGGCCGTTCTCGAGCAGGAATTTGAAGCGTCGGTTGGTGTCTTCAGAAGTGCCGTATCCAGCGTAGAGGCGCTTTGTCCAGGGCCGACCCCTGTACATGGTCGAGTAGGGGCCGCGCAGATAGGGGTACTTTCCCGGTTCGCCTATGTCTCTTTCGTAGTCCAGATGAGCGATATCTTCAGGACCATATACGGGTTTGATCTTAATCCCGGAGGAGAGTTCCACCTCCTTCAAGTTTTCCTGAGAGCCCTTTTTCTCATCAGGCTTAGCCATGGTATTGCTCCTCAGAAAGGATGTGCCCGATAGCGCGGTTATACTTTTTTATTCAGATATTCACTATAATAAAAATGCTGCCTTGTCAAGAGCATAACTCTCTCTTCGGAGCGAACATCTGGTGTACATCCGCAGCGCTCGAATGTGTATATCTGATTTTAAGAAATAAGCCTTTATCTGGCTTTCCACTGTGGGGGGCGTTTCTCTGCGAAAGCTCTGGTGCCCTCCACGCTGTCCTCGGTTATCCGCAGGAGACGAAAAAGCTGTGATTCCAGTCTCAGCCCATCTTGCAGGGGCATGCTCAACCCTTTTATGGCGGCCTGTTTTATGGCCCTCACGGCCAGTGGGCCTGCCGCCAGTATCTTCCTGGCCATGTCTTCGGCGGTAGTAACAAGTTCAGGAAGGGGAACCACTTTGTTTACAAGCCCTATGCGATACGCTTCCTGGGCGTCTATCCGCTCTCCGGTGTAGAGCATCCACAGGGCGTGGCATAAGGGGATGGCCCTGGGTAGCCTCTGTGTCCCTCCGCCTCCGGGGAGTAGCCCCAGCTTCACTTCTCCCAAGCCAAACTGAGCGTTTTCCGAAGCGACCCTGATATCGCAGGCCAGCGCCATTTCCATTCCGCCTCCGTTGCAGTGCCCGTTAACGGCCGCGATGATCGGTTTCCAGGTTTCCAGCCCTCGCATTATGCTCTGTTGCGTCTCTGGCTCGAAGGCTTCAGAGGGGTGCGGCATGAAAGAGAAATTGAGCTTTATATCGCTTCCCGCGCAGAAGGCTTTTTCTCCCGCCCCGGTGAGTATCGCCACCCAGGCTTCATCGTTATCGCGGAAATCCTGCCATATTTCAGAGAGACGATCGTAGGTGGGCTGATCGCAGGCATTGTAAGCCTGGGGCCGGTTTATCGTTATGTGGGCTATCTTGTCCTTGATTTCGTAGATGACGGTGTCCATTACATAATCTCCTCATCTGAGTCATACTGAGTGCGTTGCGTTAACCTGTTTTTCTCAACAAATTTATGATGCCGAAAATTGAAATGCATGACGTTACGTTTCGGCGTTCGCCTTTCTCCAGGCGCATAATTTCTCCACCGGGCACTGCCCGCAGAGGGGTTTCCTGGCATTGCAGAGGGTCTTGCCATGCGCGGTGAGCACGCGGGGCACCCGGCGCCATTTTTCCAAGGGTATCAGCTGGCACAGGTCCTTTTCCACCTTATCTGGGTTTTTCTCGCCGGAGAAGCCCAGCCTCCGGCTCGTTCGTAGCACATGAGTGTCCACACCTATTGCGGGGGTGTTGAAGCATTCGTTCAGAATGATGTTGGCCGATTTTCGCCCTATGCCTGGCAGTTCGATGAGAGCATCCAGGTTTCCTGGCACTTCGCCGTTGAACTTATCCACGATCAGGGCGCAAGCCGCTTTCAGGTTTTTGGCCTTATTGCGGTAGAAACCGGTTGATCTGATATCCTCTTCCAGTTCCGGAAGCGGCACATGAGCATAATCTTCGGCAGAGGGGCACTTTTTGAAGAGCTTTTTGGTGACTTCATTCACCCTTTTATCGGTGCATTGAGCGGCCAGGATGATGGCCACAAGAAGCTCCAGGGGAGTCTCAAAGTTGAGCGCTATGGCCGCGTCCTGATAATATTTATCCAGGATATCGAAAATCTTGCTCGCTTGAGAGGTCAATCCATCACCTCAGCGTCATTGTCGATAGAATATGCCGTGGTACAGGTATAAAATTTTTCTATTAAATTAACAACAAACTACATGATAACATGAAAAAAGAATTTCAAACAACCCTCATATCTTCCATGAAATGAGTCGATATAATCCTTGACACAAAAGATGGTTACCCATATCTTAATAAGGTAATGGATGCCGCCCATGCTATTGTAAAATGATAATAGAGGATGGTATAGTAACCTGTATTTATGTAATATTAATATAATGAATATCTGTAGCCGCACGGGGCGTATAATTATGGCGAGTCCTCAAGAAGCATCTTCCCTATCCCGATCCTGAAAGGGATGATATTGCTTAACTTATTTTGTCTTACAATTCAAGGTAATTAGAGATGGCTCAGCATATTGGTGAGAGAAAGACTGCGTTCAAAAAGACCATAAGGGACGAGTCTAAAGGTAAAGCCAAGGGGAAAATAGGCGAACTTTTACTCCGTGCGGGCCAGATAACCAAGGCTCAGCTGGATGAAGCCCTTAATTATCAAAAGGAGCATAAAGGCAGGCTGGGCAGCATCTTGGTCAGGCTGGGCTACATCGAGAACGATACGATAGTCAATTTCCTCAGCCGGCAGTATAACTTTCCCATCATAAACATAGGTGAATATCAAATTTCTGATGATGTTCTGAAAATGGTCCCTTATGAGTTGGCCAAGGACATCCTCGTATTTCCAGTCAATATCAGCAACGGTGTACTCACCGTGGCAATGACGGACCCCACCAATAACTTCGCCGTCGAAACTCTGCAGACCAAAACTAAGCTCTCGATAAAAGCGTATGTGGCCACCGAGAAGAGCATCGTTGACGCTTATAAGAAGTATTACAAGATAAACGACGAGGAGTACAACTCATTCTTTGATAAAGAAGTCGTAAGCGATCAGGAAGAAACCATCAGTATTCAGGAGATAGACGATTTCGGCTCCCTGGCCTCCGAGGCCGCGGAAGATTTCTCAATCGAAGAAGCCAGCCGGCAGGAAGCCGCAGACCTGTACAACGCGGAAGACGCCCCCATCATTAAGCTGGTGAACGGAATCCTTCTCAAAGCGGTAAAAGACGGTATAAGCGACATTCATATAGAGCCTTTCGAGAAGGCTTTTTATGTAAGGTACAGGCTTGATGGCAACCTGTTTCAGTCCATGAACCTTCCCCTGCAGTTGAAGAATGCGATAACTTCGAGGGTCAAGATACTTTCCCGTCTGGATATATCAGAGCGCCGCGTGCCGCAAGACGGCCGTATCAAAATGAGGGTTGGCGCCAGGAAAGAGGTGGATTTCCGCGTATCGACGTTACCCACCCTCTTCGGTGAATCCATAGTTCTCCGTATCCTGGACAAGTCTAACCTCAATGTGGACCTGACCAAGCTGGGTTTTACGATAGAAGGTCTGGATAAATTTAAGAGGACCATCTATAAACCTTACGGCCTGGTACTGGTTACGGGGCCGACGGGCAGCGGAAAAACCACCACGCTCTATTCCGCCCTCAGTGTGCTGAATACCCCTGATAGAAAGATATTGACTGCTGAAGACCCTGTCGAGTTCAACTTCAAGGGCATCAACCAGGTGCTGGTGAGGGATGAGGTAGGGCTTACCTTCGCCGCCGCCCTGAGATCCTTTTTGAGGCAAGACCCCGACGTCATCATGGTGGGCGAGGTCCGCGATTTTGAGACCGCAGAGATAGC
>CAYVLI010000014.1:7331-16848 GCA_964452105.1 uncultured Nitrospinota bacterium | reverse complement strand
AAAAAAGGGGGGAAAATGGGGAAGAAGGGAAAAAAAGGTACAGACGAAAGAGGAAAGAAGGAGGAGAAAAACGAGCATGAGACTGGATAAACATATGGGTACAACTATTACCATATACGGGCGTACAAAAGAGCCGCATACGTTTGCCAGAAGAGATTGCATTATCTGCCATGTCGATGCAGAAAAAGATTTTTCTAAACTGAAAACCATTCAGAACTCCCTGTGTGAGAAGTGTCATAAGAAGCAGCAAACGCAGTCGCATCCAATCGGTGTTATTCCAATTACCGCCATACCGGTCGATATGCCGCTGGTTAACGGTAGATTGGCCTGCGTCACTTGCCACTTTGTTCATCCCGCTTCAATCAGTAACAAGCGCTATAACTATTTTCTCTTGAGAAGGCCGGGCAGGGGCCCCGTATTTTGCAGCTCCTGTCACGGAATAGATGAAAGGACCCACGTGATACTTGAAAGCGGACATCAAAGCTCGTCAACGGTTGCAGGCAGAAAATATGAGCTGGATTTGTATTCTCTGCAGTGTCTCGACTGCCATGATGAATATCTTAATTCGCTTGCCTCGACATCCGCAGGCAGGCAAAGCTCTATCTACAAAACTGATTGGAACCATCCTATAGGCGTATCGTATGCGGAAACGGCGAGGAAAAAGCCGAACAGTTTTAAGCCGCCTGAAGAGGTTAACAATGCCTTAAGATTCTTTGACGGTAATATAGGTTGCGGCACGTGCCATAACGTTTATTCAAAAGAAAAGTTTATGCTGGTCGTGAACAATAAGAGAAGCAGATTATGCCTGGAATGTCATAATAAATAGGGGGATTCCCGCCGTGTTCGAGAGAAAAAAATATTTAATAGATATGACGTTTCAGGGGAAATTTGCCCTTGTCTTTGCGATAGCGGCGGTTATCGGTAATGTCGTTTCCACGGCAATCTTTATTATTCTTTCCAGAGAGAAGCTCGAGTCATTACAATGGAGCGTTCATGTGAGTGCGCAAAGCACCGGAGAGATAATGCAATCTCTTTCCATCCAGGTCGGAATTTTTAATTTAATCCTCGTATTGGTATTAATTTTTATTACGGGTATCTGGATGATGAAAAAGACAAGAGGCCCTCTTTACCGTATCAGCAATGATTTGGAAAAAGTTTGTGCAGGTGATTTTTCTTCTCCCATTGTCTTAAGGCAAAAAGACGAGTTTAAAGACGTAGCCGATGCTCTCAATGATATGATTGAAAACACAAGAGCAAGACTGAATAGTTTTAAAAATAGTTACGAAGATATCTCAAGGAACATATTGGATTTGGAAGTAAAACTCGCCAAAGGATTTCAAATAAGAGAAGAATCTGAAAAACTGGCCCAATCCATAAAGAAACTACGATCCGACCTTGAATTAAACATAAGGTAAGAAGTCAGGCGACTTGCGCATGACCGATAATGTTCTTCCCCGCCGCAGCATAAAGATAGACTGCAATTAAGGATTTTAGTTTTGTTTTTACCTCAAGCGAGCGCTTCTGAAAAGGCGCCATTTCGCACCAGTCTGTTAATAGCCCCGCTATAAGCGGGTTCCAGCCCGCATTGGGGCCGGGCGGTAATCCCGTCTGGAACAAGAAGCCCCCATTAACCATCAGTTTTTCAGTGTTAGCCTCAAGCGAGGACACTATCCCGATAAAGTGAAAAACGCTGGTCGATCATTTCACAGATGGCCCCCGAAGCCTTGATGAAACCCTCCACATTGTAGTCCGGATGGAAGCTGCCCGTTATCTCTCCGGCGCTATGCGCAGCCTTTATGCCCAGTGTTCCCAGCCAGCGCACGAATCCCCCCACGAAATCCCCCAGGACGGGTGAGCGCTCCTCGTCGCAGGTCAAATCTTTTTCCCCTGTCGCATCTTTCAAAACGATGCGGAGCATGGCTCCGCTTCCATCGCCGTTTCCTCCCTCGCCAGGCCCTATCTCCATGATAAACTGAATGCCTGCATCCGGATAAACCAGCTTAATCTCTGCCTTCACACTGGACCCATAATCCATCACTCATCTCCCGTTTTTTCTTATCTACAAAGACATCAGGTCACAAAGGATTTCGTATGCCTTGTGACTGTATGCTTTAAAATCGTCATCCGTTCTCACCTGCGTCTATCCATGGTTCCTGTGATCCTATTTCCTGAAGCGCGAAAAATCGGGCTGTCTCCTTTCCAGGAATGCTGTAGCCCCCTCCAACCCTTCACCGCTGGCGAAGAAATCAGGCGCTATCATCCGCTGAAGGTTGTCCCCCGAACCGCGTAGGTAGTCGTACTCAGCCTCGAAGGAGGCCTTGAGTATCTTCAGGCACGTGGGGCTCAGCGCCAGCACCTCTCTGCACCACTTGTCCACCTCTTCGTCCAGTTTCTCGAAGGGCGCCACGGCGTTCACCAGACCCCACTCCAGCGCCTGCTTGGCGGTGTAGCGTCGGCAGAGGTACCATATTTCCCGCGCCCTCTTCGCGCCGACCACTCGTGTGAGATAGCTCACGATATAGCCGCCAGCGGGGCTCCCTATTCTGGGGCCGTTCTGTCCGAAGATGGCGTTTTCGGATGCCACGGAAAAATCGCAGAAATAGGCCAGGTGGTGTCCGCCGCCTATGGCGTAGCCGTTGATCCGTGCGATGATAGGCTTCAGGCAGTTGCGCATGGTGTCATGAATGTCCAACGGATCTTCGTGCATCCTCTCCAGGCCGCCTCTGGCTTCCCACTCTACGTCACCGCCGGAGGAAAAAGCCTTGTCCCCCGCACCGGTCAGAACCACCACGCCCACGCTCCCGTCCGCCGCCGCATCGTTAAAAGCTCTTATCATGTCTTTCAGGGTTACATCCCGGAAGGCATTATACGTCTCCGGCCGGTTCATGATGATCTTCGCCACCCCGTCCTTCTTGGTGTAAACGATGTCCGTAAACCTTAACTCCATCCTACTCCCTCCATAGAATTAAGTGTTTGGAACCATATGGAATTACTCTCGTTTACCATAAAGACGCTAAGCCTCAAAGAAATAAATTTGAAGATAAAGGATGAAGCGATGATAACTGATAAGAGATGGACTCAAACAAGGCGGGCAGTGTTTAACCGTTTATCGGCGTTTATCTTCTTCAGTGCTGCATGGGCTCTGCTCCCGACAGCCTTTTAAGGCGGTTGTTCCCTTCCCTTCGAACTTCAACGCTGCCGAATTGATGCAGTACCTTAACCCAGTGGGTTCCGGCCCGTCATTAAAGATATGCCCCAGGTGTGCATCGCACCTGCCGCACAGCGCCTCGGCCCTCCTATGGCCCAGCTTGTAGTCATCTTTCGTCTCTATGTTCTCCTCAGATACCGGCTCGTAGAAGGAGGGCCATCCCGTGCCCGAATCGAACTTGGCATCGGAACTGAACAACTCGCTTCCGCAGCAGGCGCACTTATAAAAACCCTTCTCCTTAAAATCGTTATACTCACCCGAGAAGGGCATTTCCGTTCCCTTAAGCCTCGTAACCATGTACTGCTCCGGTCTAAGCATTTCCTTCCATTCTTCATTCTTTTTAATAATCTTCTTTTTCATGGTTTTTTCCTCACCGGTCATCGTAGATATTTATCTATAACTTCATCTCTTGAATAAGATATAATTCGTCTTAGCTTGGAGAACAGGTATTTTGTTAAACCTATCCGGGGAGGGGGTAACATGCTCGTAGGGGATATCATCCGCCGTGCCGCTCGGGAAAACACATGGGGCAAAAAGGTCGGGCTTATTTTCGAAGATACTCAGCTAACCTTCAGTGAAATAGACCAGCAGTCTAACAGGCTGGCCGATGCCCTTCTTGGCCTCGGCCTCAAAAAAGGGGACAGGGTAGGTCTCCTGGAGACCAATTGCCACCAGTACACCATCATATACTGGGCCGTGGCCAAGGCGGGCGGCATACTCGTGCCCATCAATTATTGGTACAAGACTCCGGAGATAGAGTATGTCCTGACCAACTCCGGCGTCTCCATCCTCATCACCGGCACGGATCTCAGGGGCGAACCGTTGATCAATCGCGTGGCGCCCATCAAGGATGAACTTACCGAGATAAAGACCTATGTTTCCCTCGCCGAGGACGCTCCTGCCTTCGCGCTCAGATTCGAAGACCTCATGGCATCCGGCCAGGCCGTTGAGCCGTCCGTGGACATCGACGAAAACGACGTCCATCTGATCCTCTATACCAGCGGCACCACCGGCTTTCCCAAGGGCGTCATGCACACCCATCGCTCCTACTTTCTGCTCACCGGCATGACGGTCAAGGAGAGCGGCCTGGAGGAGACCGACATCTTTCTAAACGTCTATCCCATGTTTCACATGGGCGGTCCCTGCTCAGTCCTCCAGTCCACCTATGTCGGCGCTACCCTGGTAGTCCTGAAGGAGTCACAGCCAGAGATGATTCTGGAAGCCGTTCAGGAGCACCGAGCCACCTATTTTGTGGCCGTCCCCACCATCTGGAAGCGCCTACTCTCCTTTCCCGACTTCGATAAGTACGACCTCTCATCCCTTCGCCGGGCGCTTGGTGCATCAGACGCCATGCCCCGCGATCTCCTGGAAGAGGTCATTAGCCGGACCAACGCCGACTCTCCTCAGATTTACGGCCTCACTGAGGGCGGTATTATCACATTCCTCAAGCCCAGAGACCAGCTCCGCAAGATCGGCTCCTCGGGCAAGGTTCACATCCAGTCGGAGATAAAGATAGTGGATGAAGAAGGGAAGGAGCTTCCTCCCGGCGAGGTGGGCGAGATAATCACCAGGGGCGAACAGCTAATGGTCGGCTACTGGAACAACCCCGAGGAGACGGCCAGGGCCATGCGCGATGGCTGGCTGCACACCGGCGACCTGGGCTGGCTGGACGACGAGGGCTACATCTACATCACCGGCAGGCTCAAGGACATGATAATAAGCGGCGGCGAAAACATCTATCCGGCCGAGATAGAAAGGGTGTTACTCCAGAACCCCAAAATAAAAGAAGCCGCCGTGGTGGGCATCCCCCACAAGGATCTCATGGAGGCCCCGCTGGCCGTCGTAGTACTTAACGATGGAGTGAAGATGACCGCCGACGAGGTCATCAAGTACGTGGGGGAGCATCTGGCGGGCTTGAAACGGCCCCGCTACGTTCAGTTCGTGGAGGCCATGCCCAAGACCGACGCCACCCAGAAAATTCAGAAAAAAGTCCTCCGCGAAACATACTCACACCTTGCTTCCTGAGTTGGGTACAAATTTCAGGTATGCCACGGGTAATTCTGAAGGATTTAACATGGGTGCCCCTGTAATTGGGTGGGTAAATCGCTGCGGGTTGCGAAATATGCCTGCAGGGATTATATTAATTTGAAAGCTATAAGTTTACCATGAGTTTTGGAACCTTCCGGCTGCCGGGCAAATACCCGGCAGCCTCTTTTTTTGCCTGAAACCCTATAATCAAAAGTTTTCCTTCGCCAGAACCCCACAAAAAAATGACCTTGGATTTCGCCTCCTTAAGAGCAACTTTTTTTGGTCTGTAACTATTTGAAAATAGATGGTTATCCCGCCTTAACCTTGGATTTCTGCATCTATTATATAGAGGGGTATTTACATGCATTCAGAGCAGATTTGCAGGGTCTGTAAAGTTTGTGCGTTCACCAGACCGGAGTTGTGTTCGGCCTATAGGCTCATCGCTTCGATTCACGGTAGAGATAGTTTCAGACGTGCCCCGGATGTGGAGACCTATCTCCATTACCTGCAGTCTGGATTGGCAGATGAGTTGTTCGTGGCGCTGGAGGATTTCCTGGCAGACATAAAAGCCAGACTTACCGGCAAACAGTTCGAGGTTCTCATATCACATGTCTATCATGGACGACCGCTCAAGGAGATAGCCAGGAAGGAAGGGGTAACTGTGGAAGCTGCTCGTCAGAGATTGAACAGCGCCATTATCAAGATACGCTGCGAATGGAACGGGAAGAGAAAGTCCCGCAGAAGAAAAGGCCACAGGGGGAGAAAGAGGGTATCGAGGTGAAGAATGTCGGAGAGTGGACCAGAAGAGGCGGGGAGAAACATTAATCCTGATTTGAAATTTTACACCGATCTGGCCCGTTCCTTTCTGCGCAACAACGATATACCCATGTACCCCGAAAACATATTCAAGGCAGAAGTACTTTTGCAGATTTGCGGAGAGGAGACAGGAACAGCCAGAATCAGCGCGGTAAAGGTTCTCCTGGAGTGGGGGGGACAATTAAAGAGAAGAGCGAAAGATGAGAACTCGCATGAATCGCGGGATTACCATATTTCCGAAGAAGAAGCTTTGAAGACTATTTTCAGAAACCTGAAAGAAATGGGGATTACGAGGGGGCAAGCGGAAAAATGGATGTCTTGAATGGAGGTTCTTTGATGGTCATGGGTGGTGTGCCTGACCCTTTACCCATGAACCAGATGCGGGCTAAAAGCTCGTCGGGTCTCAAGCTGACAGATGATAGCGGCACTGTAGGCATAACCATCAACGATGGCGGCCCTGTAGTTATAGGCGCATCTTTTTCGAGCAGCCACGGCCTCGCCTCCTTAAATGATTTAGGTGTCGAGGGCAAGCTGGAAGTGGACGGTACTATTTACGCCGACAAGGTGGGCCTTTACGCTATTGATGCTGGAGCGAGTGGCTACATAAGGGCGAGCGATTATGTAGGGGCTTACTTCTACAATTCAAATCGTAATCGGGGGCTTGTATGTGCGTCTGGATACAGTATCTTGAAGTACGATTCTGGTGCAGTAGATGTTTACACCGACCATATAGCTTTTAACCAGGTATTGCACTTTCCTGTTTACGATGATGCGGGGAGGCCGGCGGCTGGCACTGCAGGCCGTGTGATTTACAACACCACCGATAGCAATCTAAACATCGACAATGGGACTAACTGGGTATTGCCGGATGGCACGGCGACATAAAAGGGGGGGGTATGAAACGGAGCATAATAGCCAGGAACATTACCATCGACGTTGAATACCTGGAGTTTTTCTCACAGCCGCAGCACAGCCGGCTCACCGCCTATCTCGTCCGCGGCTACGAGGATGCCCAGGGCGACTTCCATGAGATGGAGAGAGACGTCATAAACATAAGCGAAAATGATTACAACGACCTGATGGCTCCCAACGCCCAGGGGAAGCAAAAAGGCCTCTTCAGAAACGATGACGTGCTGGCCATGGCCGACGCCCTGAAGGCGCAATAATCGGATATGTAGTTGGGATAATTCGCTAACCCTATCTTGCACATGGCCAAAGGGAGGCTCGCATGGCTGAATATTTGATCGTTCTCAACGATGTTGAGAGGAGCACTGTCCTGAGCGCACTGGAAAAGTCCACCATCTACGGAGCATACGCCAAAGATTTCACAGCCCTTCTGGATAAGGTGTCCGGCGCTGCAGGTCTGGGGAGCGGAATGGAGGATACTGAGGGGAAAGACGATTATAGAGAAGACAGAGGATAAAAACACCTTGATTAATTCCTCTTTGAGAGAGTTTTAAGGAACAAGTATGGAGGTCTCAGCAGGGATGAAAAATTACCACATGCAATTGGATATTAGCACGGTGGGCACTACTGCTGCTGCCAAGAGCTCGCCTTCAACGAGATTGGGCGGGGAGATATTGCTGCACAACAACGACTCTGCAAACAACATCCTCTTCAACAACGATAACGGCGCCGATTGGTTTACTCTGGAGCCGGGCCAATGGGTAAAGCTCCCCTGGCTTCCGCTGTTCTATCTCAAGGGCTCCTCGGCAGGCACCACCTATCAACTGCTCTATCTGGTTCAAATATAAGCGCATAGTCCAACTCGATTACAGGTCTCGGGATTCAGCTTAAATGGATAATCTTCTCAGACAGACCCTGCGCCTTTCCGAGAACGCAAGATACCGGTTGGAAAGAAGACGCTATTCAGAGATAGCCGCTGAAGCGCTGAAAGACCCGCTTCTCTGGTTCACGGAATTCTGTTACACCTACGATCCGCATGATCGTGTTCGACCCATAAAGCCCTTCGGTAATGTTTATTACAAGAACAGGCCGGACTACAAGGAGTACCTCGCAGCTCTGATAAAGGTCCTCCACGAAAACAGCAGGGTTCTCATACCCAAGTCCCGCCAGATGCGGGTCACCTGGACTGTTGTCGGGTATTTCGTATGGGAATCGATAGCCTGTCCGGCCAGCTACACTTTCTTCCAGGCGCGCAAAGAGAGCGACGCCGGCTGGGGGTCGATGGGTAAAGAGGCTATGAGAGGAGGGTTTTCCGGGATGCCCGGGCTCAGCCATCTGAGCAGAGCGAAACTCATATTCGAGCATATGCCGTACCATTTTGGGTTGAGGTTAACCTGTCCCAAAAAGCCGCCCAAGATGATTTTTTCCAACGGTAGCACTTTGCATGCGATATCACAGGATTCGGACGCCTTCAGGCAGTACACCGCCACCGGTGTTTTCGCAGATGAGGCGGCCTTTCAGGAGAACGCGCGGCAGGCTTTTACGGCGGCTCTCCCTCTCCTGGACGCAGGGTCCAGGTACATAGCTGTCTCGTCAGCCAATGGAAAAGATGAATTCTTTTACCCCAAGGTCCACGACCTCGAATGAAGTATTTGATGAACAGTTCGAAATTGAGTCGGCCGTGAAGTTCAAGGGCTTCAAGGTCTGGAGAAATAAGAAGAACGGGTTCACGGTGGCGCTGCTGCATTACAGTGCAGACCCGGAAAAGGGCGAAGCCTGGGTTGATTCCATTAAACGAAACATGGCCCCCGATCAGTGGGAACAGGAGTATGAGATCAACTGGGGCGCTTACATCGGCAAACGTTTCTTCCAGTCCTTCAAGACTGTGGAACATGTCAGGGAGTTGGATGCACTCCCCGGTAAACCTGTGCTGAGGGGTTGGGATTTCGGGTTTCATTTCCCTGCGGTGGTCTTCTGCCAGATTGATGACCGCGACCGCCTGATGATACTGGATGAATATCATACGCCTGATGTGGAACTGGAGCGTTTCTCCTTGGAAGTTATCGACTATTCTCAGCGAAGATTTCCAGGATTAGTTTTCCGCGATTACTGCGACCCCGCCGGGAGCCAGCGAAGCGACAAGACGCCGCGCACCAGCATAGAGATACTTAACAAACACGGCATCTATCCCGTATACCGGTGGTGCAGGGATGAACAGTATGCCTGGGGGCTAATCAGGCAGCAGTTGTTGAGGAGGCCGGACGGTAAAACAGGCCTGTTGGTTGACCCACGTTGCAGGCTCATCGTGGAGGGATTCGAAAGTAGGATGCGCTATCGGAGCTTCAGCGAAAGCCGGAGAATAAAGGAAGAAGCCGTAGAGGAACACCCCTTTATAGACCTTTTCGATGCCCTCAAATACCTGGTCCTGGTCAATTTTGACTTTCGGCGCCCTGTATATAACGGCAATGATAATCTTGCAGAGCGAGGTTATAGAGACTTTACGAATTCGGATTTTATGGCCATGTGAGCTCATTAACAAGTCAAAAGATGCCTATCCGT
>CAYVLI010000014.1:0-7231 GCA_964452105.1 uncultured Nitrospinota bacterium | reverse complement strand
AGAATGAACGATTTGGTCACACAGGTCAATCAGTGGTATGGCGACTCCATCGAATACGAGCGGGAATGGAGGCGACAGGCCCGGGAGGACTTTGAATTTTATCTGGGAGAGCAGTGGGACGAAACTTCCAGGCATAAATTGAGGGAAGAGGGGCGCCCGGTCCTCACCATAAACAAAATTAAACCTGCAGTGAAACTCCTCTGTGGCTATGAGAGGCAGAGCCGCATGGACATTAAATGTCTTCCCATGGAGGGGAGCGATACCAGGGTGGCGGATATCCTGACGGCGCTCATAAAATTCATAATGGTGAACAACAACGGTGAATATGAGCAGAGCTTCCAGTTTCAGGATAGTCTGGTCTGCGGAAGAGGCTTCTCCTACGTGTACATGGATTTCGGAGAGGATTTCCTGAACGGGGAGGTACGCGTAAGGTCTTTGAGACCGTTCAATGTGTTCGTGGACCCTCTCAGCGCTGAGTACGACCTGTCGGATGCAGCTTACGTGATGAGAGTTTTGCAGATAAGGCGCAACGGATTAAAGAGGCTCTATCCGGAAATGGCGGATAACATAGATAGCCTTGCTGTAGAGGAGCCTTCGGACCTCGTCAATTTTCAGGGGGCAGCGGGGAGCGGGTATGACGTCCCGGATGGAAGCGAGAACCGACCTCTCAGCAAGGATGTGCTGGTTTTAAAGGAGTGCTGGTACAGGACGCATGGGGAGCAGGACTTTATTGGTGACCGCGAAACAGGTGAAGTTTACCCCACCACTATGGCCGATAGCAGCTTGAAGAAACTGATGGAGGGTTCTGACAGGTTCTTTATGGTCAAACGAGTCGTCCCCCGCGTCAAGCTGGCGGTGGTTTGTGGAAATGCGCTGCTGGAAGACAAGGAAAGCCCTTTCAGCTTTAACGGGTATCCCATAATTCCTTTCTTTGCCGAATATACTCCGTCGGCGTTGAACTGCTCGCTTAAGTATCAGGGATTGGTACGCGCCCTCAAAGATCCGCAGCGTGAAATCAACAAGCGGAGGGCCCAGCTACTGCACATTATTAATACCGCTGCCAACAGCGGCTGGATAATGGAACACGGCGCATTGCGCGACAAGCGCATACTGGAGCGATTCGGCAACAAGCCGGGAGTGGTCATCGAAGTGGAGCCGGGCAGGCGCCTGGAGCGCATCACCCCTGTGCCGACTCCCAGAGGCTACATAGACCTGGAGGCCATAAGCACTGAGAACATCAAGGAGATATCCGCCATCAACGCAGACCTTCTGGGCCATTACGAAAAGACTACCCCCGGGATAGCCATTCAGCTCAGACAGCGACAGGGGATCATAGCAGTTCAGGAGATTTTCGACAATTTTCGCTACACCAAGAAGCTTCTCGGGAAGTTCCTCATCCGCGCTATTCAAGATTACTATACCCCTGAAAAAATATTGAGGATCACCGGTTCTCAAATGGATACGTGGGATTTGTTTGATCGACAGGAAGCGATGCTGGCTTTGCAGGGCGCCGACCTCTCCAGGTATGACATAGTCGTGGACGAGGCATTAAGCGCACCTACTCACAGGGTGGCTGACTACCAGGCCATGCTGGAACTGGTGAGGATGGGTTTTCCCATACCGCCGGAGCTGGTGATCGAAGCCTCGGACCTGCCTAACAAGAAAGAGATTATCTCCCGGCTCAAGGAGGAACCGGACCCTTATAGGTGGCGAATGGGTAATTTGACTTAGCTGATCTGAAACGTTAATCCAGCCGGTTTTTTCAGGAATAGATGTTGATGCCAGGAAGGCATCAACTATTTTTTCGTCCGGGAATTTATTCCCGGCGTTATGTACGCCTCGCCACGGCGAGACCTGGCGACCGCCACTCGCTTTCAGAGTGAGTGCGACGTGTCTTCCACACGTAAAAAGGAGGTAGGAATGAACAAGGAAAGTTATGAAGAAACGTCCTTCGAGGAACGCCCGGAAGCAGACTCTTCCACTGACGTCCGGGAGGATACGGTGACTCCGTCCGAAACGGAGGCGTCCGAAAGTTCTCAGACGGAATCTGAGGCCACGGTAGAACATAAAAAGGTTCCCCTCGCCGCTCTCCATGAGGAACGCAGCCGCAGGCAGGCGCTGCAAAAGGAAAAGGAATACCTCGACACCCGGCTTGAGCTGATGGAAAACCTTCTCCGGTCTCGATTGAACGATAACCTCTATCCGCCTGAGGAAGGCGATAAGAACAGTGATAGCAATGGTTCGGACCTTAATCAGACCAGGGCTCCTTCCCGTAACATGTATGGCATGGATTTCTATCCTGAGTTCATAGCCATACGAGAGGAGATCGCCCGGCTCAAGCATCCTGATTACGACGATGTCATCAAGGGGTTCGCAGGCCGTCTGGGCTCTGATATCGCACTGCAGCAGGCAGTGTTGAACGCAGATGATCCGACTGAGATGGCCTACAAGCTTGCCAAGCAGGGCTCCGACATCTGGAGAAGCGGTGAGAGAGAGTCCACCAGAAAAAAGGCAGAGAAGATAGAAAAAAACCTTAACGCCCCGAAAACGCCCACCGCCCGCGGAGGGGAGGCATTCCCTGAAGGAGTATCGATCGAAAAGCTCCTGGAGATGCCTCATGATGAGTTCTCCAAGATATGGGATTCCCTTGCGTCTGCGCAGAGGCGGAGGCTTTGTCAGGGTTAAAGGTAATGGAGGGAATAAATGGCTCTTACCCCAGCCGATAGCAACATGGTGCAACAGCTCTATGCCAAGCAGCTTTTCAAAGAGGCCAGAGACGAACTGTTTTTCCAGAAGTTCATGGGAGAAGGTGAAAACTGTGTCATCCAGTTGAAAACGGATCTCCGCAAAGAAAAAGGAGACACCGTAACCTTTGGTGTCGCCATGGACCTCTCCGGCAGCGGCGTCGTCGGAGACAGCGAACTGGAAGGCAACGAAGAAGCTTTGACCACCTATACCGATAGTGTCTCCGTCGATCAAATCCGGAACGCCGTGCGTGTGCAGGGTAGGTTGGAGGAACAGAAAGCTTCATACTTCATCAGGGAAACGGCCAAAGAAAGGCTCAAGTTCTGGTTGCAGGAGACCATCGACCAGAAAATTTTCAACCATCTGTGCGGTGATACCTCGGAGACCTTCCCGGCCACGGCCCTGGCGCCGGACGGTAACCACGTCCTCTACGGAGGCAACGCTACTGCCGATAACGACATCGATGCTAACGATAAATTCACCGCTGCCCTTATCAGCAAGGCCAAGGTGAAAGCACAGACCTTATCGCCCAGGATCAAGCCGGTGCGTATCGAAGGCAGGGAGTATTACGTCTGCGTAATACATCCCTACCAGGCTTACGACCTGAGACAGGATACCGACTGGCAAAACGCGCATTACTACGCCAGCGAACGGGGGTTGAATAATCCCATTTTCACCGGTTCCATGGGTGTTTATGATGGCGTGGTCATACACGTCCATCCCAAGGTCTACACCACCAGCAGTTGGGGCGCGGGTGCAAACGTTGATGGCGCCAGGGCGCTCTTCCTTGGAGCCCAGGCGGCGCTGTTTGCCGTTGGCGGAGAGCCGACATGGGTGGAAAAGGATTTCGACTACGCCAACCAGACAGGCGTAGCAACGGGGATGATTTTCGGAGCCAAGAAGACGAGATTCAACTCTGAAGACTTCGGCAATATCGCCCTGGATACCGCTGCTACCGCACCGTAATCACGTCTGCGGCGTAACACAACTGTGATTTAAACGCACCCCCCTTACATCCCCCCGTTCACGGGGGGACAGAGGGGGGTCATCCCCCAGCCCAAGGTCGGCGGGGGAGATATAAGATGGGGTGCAAAAATAGAATGAAAGGAGGATCTCTTTATGGCAGCAACTATCACCCAGCTCGCGGGCGACCATGTGCTGGCCTATGAGTCCGGACTACAGACAGATGCCTCGGGAGACAAGACCTGGGACAGTGGCCTCAAGGCGGTGAAGTTTGCCGGCTACATTTTTAAGACCAAGGGAACGGGGGCGTCCGAGCCCACCGTGAGCTACACCGGTGGCAATGTGGCCTACGCTTTCGGAGGCTCCAGTGCCTCTACCTACGATGCGTTCGCCATAGGAACAGTATAGGATTTTGCGCATGTTCTTCAGGCTCGGCCGCCATCGCATCGGGCGGCCGGGCCTCTTTTATTCAACCATCCATAAGCGGGTGCGGGTATGAGCTTTACTTTCGATGATATGAAAGCAGAAATAAAAGGTGTTATCAAGCGCGATGACATGGATAGCCTGATAAGCCAGACGGTTCTGGAGGCAGTCGATTCAATATGCGACGAATACCCTTTCACATGGCTGCGCGCTGAAAAGACCGCCCAGACGGTACAAGGTCAATCCGATTATGGCGTAGCCGATTCCAGCGGGTTCGGTTCCACGGATTACAAGAAACGTTACGACCTCAGGATCGAGCAGTCTGACAGCTCACTTCCGTTGGCATATCTGACGCCGGATCTTTTCCTGAAACGATTCGGCATCAATGAGCAAACCGGGGTACCGACTGCGTACACCGAATGGGAAGATTCCATAGTTCTCGGACCTGCTCCCGCAGATGCATACTCCATAATCTTACGGTACATCAGGAAGCATCCTTCCAGCGGAACGATCCTGGTCCCGGAAAAGGAGATAGTAAAGCGGGCTGCCATGATGCGCCTTTACATTGACCTCGACATGCCGGAACTGGCTCAGCCGCATGCTCTGCTGTATGAAAAGCTGTTGTTTCAACTATTGGAGAGAGAGCATCATCTCGATAATATTCCTCGGGTGAGATACAGGGATTTGTGAAAGGTGTCTTCCCCCGTACGCTGTATTTCGGCTTTAGGGATATTTGGTTAAAATAAAGCCACACTCGCAAAGAAGCGTGTTCTTAAGGAGAATTATATGGCCGGAGCAATAGGCAGTTGGGATGCCAATAAACCAGCGGGGACCGATTATATAGATGCCTCGGATGAATTGATCCGGGCGAACTGGGCGGCCATAGAGGTGATGACGGGCGCCTTGACGGAGAATCTGTTAATCGCCAATGGGGCCACACCGGCTATTCAAGTGGATATACAGGCAGGCCGCATTGCGCTTTTTAATAGTGACTCTACGCCTCTCTGTTATGTTGCCCGTTCCGTGAACCTCATTGCGGACATAGAGGCTGCCGTGGGACCTAACGGCCCGGAAAGTGCAACACTCGAGGCAGCCAATAAATGGATATTCATCTGGTTAATTTACGATCCCGCCGCGGATGTGGTGACATCGGTTCTTTCAGCAGCCAGTGATTGGTCCAGCGTGATCAAGACCGATATCAGCGGTTATACGTTCGCCCGTCTAGTGGGCGCCGTATATAACAACGGCGCTTTGAATTTTGTGGATTTTGTTCAGTGCGGCAGCAGAATCAATTACAAGAATCCACCGCTGGCCATAACCAACGCAGATACTTCCGGTGCGTGGCAATCCCAGAGCCTGGGCGGGATCGTACCCCCCGGAATAGCCAGGCGAATATTCGGCTGGGCGGATATGACAAACACCGGTGGAGGAGGACCTTACTGGGAGACCATCCACCTTGCCGCCGACATCAGCGGTAATTACCCGACGTCAAAACTGGGCGGTTATGTGGTGAGAAACGGTATTGGCCGATATACGCATATACCTTTCGAGCAGGAACTTACCGCCCAGACGGTAGGCTATAAAACGGAGACCGATGGTGGAACCGTTTCCATAAACGTGTACGTAACCGGCTACTATGTAGAGATATAACCATGCGAGGAACGAAAACATTCTCCATAGATTCGGTGCGAGGAATCAACTTCGGTACCTCCCCTCTTGTAGTCAGGCCCAATGAGGCGCTTCTGTCCAACAATGCTCGCTTCGGCTCGGTCTATGGGGGCGTCGAAAAAATTGGCGGCCGCAGCAAGCTGGCCGTTACGGCCTTCACAGGGCCGGTTATAGGCCTGGTGGAAGCGCGCCTTAATGGCACGGATTACCTGGTGGGATGCTCGACTAACAAGATAATGCAATATGACTTCTCCACCAAAACCTGGAGCGACATAACAAAGGGGCAGCCCGGAAGCCCCATGAATATCACCGCCTCGGCTGAGGACCGCTGGGATTACACCGTCATCAACGACCTGCTCCTCCTCACCGACTGGTCGGAACCGATACAGAAATGGAACGGCACGGGTAATACCCAGGATCTGGGCATCGGAGGCTTCTCAGCCTTGCAGTGCAAATACCTCTGCGCCTTCAACGATGTTCTTTTTCTGGGATACACCAATGAAGACTCGACCACGCATTCTTCCAGGGTGCGATGGTCCGACGGAGGCGACCCGGAATCCTGGTCATCCAACAGCTATGCTGACCTGGGGCTCAAAGAAGGAGACGTAATAACCGGCATAACCCAACTGCAGAATATCCTGGTGGTGTTTAAACATGAATCCATCTGGGCCGGTATGTACGTGGGCGCTCCTGAGTATTTCATCTTCGAAAAAGTTGTGCAGAGCCGCGGCGCAGTGGCCCCTTTTTCTGTAGTAACACTGGGTAACCAAGTCTATTTCCTCAGCAATGACGGCTTCTATGTTTACGATGGAAATCCTGTGCCCAGTCGTGTCTCAGGTACAAGGATAAGGGGTCTTGTGGACGGCCTCACTGAGGATGATGCATTACAGATAGTTTCAACGGTTCACCCCAACAGAGAAGAAATCTGGCTGTCCACGGGGGCCTGTACATGGATATACAACTACTTGACGGATGACTGGTCCAAATCGACTTATATTCATGGTTACACATCAAAGGCTCGCCGCCCCTCACAGCGCGAGACATGGGACAGCCTGGCAGGCAGAAATATTACCTGGGACAGCGTGTCTTATCCCTGGGACACGGCATACAACAAGACCGGCCCCGTGACCTTTGTGGGTGGAGATTCCAGCGGCGACGTACACGAACTGGATGTGGGGCTGGATGACAACGGCAGTGCCCTGGATTTTCAGTACAAGACTCAATTGATAGATTGCGGGTCTCCCGACAGGTGGAAGAGGTTCCTGGGGCTCAAACTGAAGCTGGCCGCATATGATGCTACGCTCACTATCGATATATACGCAGATGGAAACACGAATGCGGCGGCTTCAAAGACTGTAGCAGTCAGCAGTTCGAATATGTTCTCCGAGATATCGGGCGGTTACACGGAAGTAGTGGTCAATATCGATGTGGT
>CAYVLI010000013.1:7145-17671 GCA_964452105.1 uncultured Nitrospinota bacterium | reverse complement strand
ACATCCAAGAACCGTTTCACCGTCCTTCGTTCTCCGCACGTGGACAAAAAGTCCCGAGAGCAATTCGAAATAAGGACTCACAAGCGGTTACTGGACATACTCGAACCCACCTCTGACACGGTTGATGCGCTTATGAAACTCGACCTGTCGGCAGGGGTGGATATAGAAATTAAACTATGAGGCAGGGCCCCATCGTGGCTCTGTTCTTGATACGGATATCAGGGGTCATGTAATGCTTAAGAGTTTGCTTGGCAAAAAGCTGGGAATGATGCAGTTGTTTTCAGAGGACGGTAACGCTCTGCCCGTCACGGTGGTGGAAGCCGGCCCATGCACGGTCGTTCAGAAGAAGACCCTTGAGAGGGACGGCTACCAGGCGCTTCAACTGGGTTTCGAGGAGCTAAATACAACCAAAAGAGTGAACAAACCCGTGAGCGGTCACTTCAATAAAACCGGCGTTGCTCCTACCAGATTTCTGAAGGAGCTGCGTGTAGATGATGCGGATCAATATGAAGAGGGGCAGGTAGTAAAGGCTGAGGAGATTTTTAAATCAGGGGATTTCGTTGATGTGACCGGCATATCTAAGGGTAAGGGTTTCACCGGTGTTATGAAAAGGCACGGTTTCGCAGGGGCGCCGGGATCGCATGGCGCTCACGAGACGTTTAGAGGGCCGGGCTCCATAGGCGCGGCGGCTTATCCTGCAAGGGTATTCAAGGGGACGAAGTTGCCCGGCAGGATGGGCGGGGAAAAGGTCACCGTGCAGAATCTAAAGGTGGTGCAGGTTCTGGGTGCGCTGAACCTCATTCTCATAAATGGTGCGGTGCCCGGTGCGCGCGGCGGATTCTTGATGATCAAAAAGGGTGTGAAAAAAGGGGAACAGGAGACTGGGAAGGAATAGGCCGATGCCAGAAGTGCAAGTGAAAAACAGGGCTGGAGAAATAGTGAGCAGCGCTCCTTTGAGCGAGCAGGCTTTCGGTGGTGAGATAAAGGAACACCTGATTCACGACGTGGTTGTTATGCAGCTGGCCAATCGAAGAAGAGGCACCGCCGCTACTAAAACCAGGGCCCAGGTGGCGTACAGCACTGTTAAACCGTGGCGCCAGAAGGGGACGGGGAGGGCCAGGGTCGGAAGCAGAAGATCCCCTATCTGGAGGGGAGGAGGCACTACGTTTGGTCCCAATCCGAGGGACTACAGCTATAAGGCGCCCAAAAAGGTACGTAAACAGGCTCTCCGGGCGGCCATAGCAGACAAGGTTAGGAATAATCAGATAGTTGTCATTGACTCTCTGGAGTTGGAGGAGCCCAAGACCAGGATTTTTGTTGAAATGATGCAGAACCTGAGCCTGGAGAACAGCGCCGTGGTTCTGTTAAATGGCGAAAACCGCAACCTTCAGCTTTCCGTGCGCAACATTCCGGGCGTAAAGATTCTGATGATAAACGGGTTGAACGTTTACGACCTGCTGTATCACGAGAAAGTATTGATTAGCAGGGACGATATACCAAGATTAGAAGAGGTCATATCATAGATGCGCAATATATTTGGTATTTTAAGAAAGCCCATCGTTACAGAGAAAAGCACCGAGAGTAACGAGACGCAAAAGAAGGCGACCTTCCAGGTTGATATTCAGGCCAACAAGACCGAGATTAAAAAAGCCGTTGAGGAACTATTCGGTGTTCAGGTGGTCAAGGTAAATACTTCCAGATATAAAGGGAAGCCCAAGCGATTCCGTATGCGCATGGGCAGGCGGCGGGACTGGAAAAAGGCTGTGGTAACCCTGTCGGAGGGAGATCGTATCGACTTCTTCGAGGGAATGAGGTAGAGGGCGCATTTATCTGAAGCGAGAATTTCCATACATTAAAAAGCCGGCCGAGGCCGGGATAAAAGGGATGGCATCATGTCCATAAAGAAATTCAAGCCTACTTCTCCGGGGAGACGGTTCGCAAGCGTCTCCAGTTTCGAGGAGATAACCAGGAGCAAACCTGAGAAAAGCCTGGTAGCTCCCATGAAGAAGACAGGGGGCAGAAACTCCCTGGGCAGAGTGACCGCCAGACACAGGGGAGGCGGCCATAAGAGGAGATACCGGATAATTGATTTCAGGCGTAACAAGGACGGCATACCCGCCAGGGTTGTGTCCGTTGAGTACGATCCCAATCGCAGCGCTCGCATCGCCCTGCTGCAGTATGTCGACGGTGAAAAAAGGTATATCATCGCCCCGCAGCAGCTCCAGGTCGGGAATGTGATATACTCGGGCGAAAGGACAGAGGTTAATCCTGGCTGTGCCATGCCCCTGAAGAACATCCCCCTGGGTACGTTGGTACACAATGTTGAGCTCAAGATAGGCAAGGGGGGACAGATAGCCCGCAGCGCAGGCGCTTACGCGCAGATTATGGCTAAGGAAGGTAATTACGTTCAGTTGAGGCTCTCATCGGGAGAAGTGAGAAGAGTGCACCTGGAATGCAGGGCCACCATAGGCCAGGTGGGCTTCCCGGAGCATGAGAACATCTCTATAGGAAAGGCCGGTCGCACCAGATGGCTGGGCAGAAGACCCAAAGTAAGGGGCGTGGCAATGAATCCCGTAGATCACCCCCACGGAGGAGGCGAAGGAAAGACCTCGGGCGGCAGGCATCCGGTGACGCCCTGGGGGGTTCCTACGAAAGGGTTCAAGACGCGTAAGAAGAAGCTGTCGGATAAATATATAGTGAAATCAAGAGGCAAGAAATAAGGGGGCAGGGCATGAGCCGTTCAGTAAAGAAAGGCCCGTACATCGAAGAAAAACTGATGAAGCGGATCGAAGAGATGACCCGCATGGGCGAGCGAAAAGCGGTTAAAACATGGTCTCGCCGCTCCACAGTTGTGCCGGAAATGATTGGTCATACCATTGCCATACATAACGGCAAGAAATTTGTGCCGGTATATATAACTGAAAACATGGTGGGGCACAAACTGGGAGAATTTGCCCCGACGCGCACTTTCCGCAGCCACAGCGGCCATACGAAGAGAGTATTGCGTCTGAAATAGTCCTGGCTCGGATGTGGAGGTTATTTGTGGATATGCTCAGATCGGTCTTGCGCGGATAGTCGAGGAGAGAAGATGGAAGCCAGAGCCATTTTAAGGTATGAGAGAATATCCCCCCGCAAAGCGCGCCTGGTGGGAGATTCAATAAGGGGGAAGAATGTAGACCAGGCCCTCAATATCTTAGCCCTTACTCCTAAGGCGGGGGCCAGAGTATTCGAGAAATTGCTTCGTTCGGCTATAGCAAACAGTCAGGATGCGGGAGGCGTCGATGACCCCGACGCCATGAGAGTGAGTGAGGTCCAGGTGAACGAAGGGCCCACGCTGAAGCGGTACCGCCCAAGAGCGAGAGGAAGGGCGACGAAGATCCGCAAGAGGACCAGCCATATAACGGTAGTCTTGAGCGATTAATGGAGTAAAAACGAGCTTGTTTATCAGGAGGTGGTGTTTTGGGACAGAAAGTGCACCCTACGGGCTTTCGGCTGGGAGTTAACAAGAGCTGGAACTCGAATTGGTTTGCCACCAAGGAATACGGGGACCTGCTGCATGAGGATTTGAACATTAGGAAGTACGTCAAGGAGCGCATGGCGGCTGCAGGTATTTCCAAAGTGGAGATAGAGCGCACAAGCAAGCTCGCCCGAGTGAACATCTATACCGCGCGGCCCGGGATAGTGATAGGTAAGAAGGGCGTCGAAGTGGATAAGCTCAAGGCAGAACTGGAGAAAATGACCGAGAAGAGGATCTTCATAAACATAAAGGAAGTGCGGAATGCAGAGATGGACGCCCAGTTGGTGGCTGAAAACATAGCTCTCCAGCTGGAACGAAGGGTATCCTTCAGACGAGCCATGAAGAGAAGCGTAACCACAGCCCTCAGATTCGGAGCGAAAGGCATCAGGATAGCCTGCGCCGGCAGGCTGGGAGGGGCTGAAATGGCCAGAAGGGAGTGGTATCGTCAGGGCCGCGTTCCATTGCATACTATTCGAGCCGATATAGATTATGGTTTCGCCGAGGCGAAAACCACCTACGGGGTAATCGGCATCAAGGTCTGGATTTTTAAAGGTGAGGTTCTGCAGCCCCAGGATGAAAAAGACAAAGTGAATGTATGAGCGGAGGAAACTATCCGCTGAGGTAAAGAAATGCTATCACCGAAGAAAGTCAAATACCGGAAGGTTCAAAAGGGAAATACCAGAGGCACTGCGGCGAGAGGGAATACGCTTAGCCTGGGGCACTACGGGCTGCAGGCTTTGGAGCCGGCCTGGATCACTGCGCGACAGATAGAGGCGGCTCGTATAGCCATAACCAGGCACGTTAAGAGAGGCGGCAAAATATGGATCCGTATCTTCCCTCATAAGCCTGTAACCCAGAAGCCAGCCGAAACCAGGATGGGCAAGGGGAAAGGCTCTCCGGAAATATGGGTCGCTGTGGTCAAGCCCGGTACAATAATGTACGAGATGAGTGGAGTCAGCGAGAGCCTGGCCAGGGAGGCTATGCGGCTCGCTTCCCATAAACTTCCTATTGCCACCAGGTTCGTGGTTAAAGAGTAGGGGGGAAGAGGTGAAGGCTGAAGAGCTGAG
Organism: uncultured Nitrospinota bacterium; assembly: GCA_964452105.1. Classification (GTDB taxonomy): domain Bacteria; phylum JAUXIQ01; class JAUXIQ01; order JAUXIQ01; family JAUXIQ01; genus CAYVLI01. The sequence continues at coordinate 13,087 of CAYVLI010000013.1, read as the reverse complement.
AGAGCTTGCGGACGAGGAGTTGCATAACAAAGAGGAGGAATTGTTCAGAGAGCTGTTCAACCTCCGGTTCCAACTGGCCACCGCCCAGATAGAGAGTCCCACACGAGTCCGTGCGGTGAGGAAGGATATCGCCAGAGTAAAAACGATACTGCGGGAGAGGCAATCTTAGAATTGCCCTGCGGATTTAATTGATGGAATAAATATCTGATTGGGAAGTGGTATATGTCCGTAAATCATAGAAGGAAGATAAGAGAAGGGTTCGTGGTAAGCGATAAGATGGATAAGACCGTGGTGGTTAATGTGGAGCGTGTGTTTCAACACCCGGTTTACAAGAGGACGATTCGACGATCTAAGAAATACAAGGCTCACGACTCTCAAAACGTTTACCGGCTGGGTGATAGGGTACGCATAGTGGAGACCCGCCCTTTGAGCAAGGATAAAAGGTGGAGAGTGGTGGAATTGATAGAACGACCGGAAGCGGTTCTGGCAGAGGAAGAATAGAGGAAGAAGGCCTGGCCGGAGAATAGAAGCCTAAACGATGCGAAGGGCGTGACCAATGGTGCAGCAAGAAAGCGTTTTGGAAGTTGCGGATAATTCGGGTGCTAAACGAGTCTTGTGTATACGTGTCCTGGGTGGTAGCAAGAGGCGGTACGCCGGGGTTGGAGATATCATAGTAGTGAGCGTCAAGGAAGCCATTCCCAACGCTCCCATCAAGAAAGGAGACGTTAAGAAGGCGGTGGTGGTTCGCGTGAAAAAGGAGACGCGACGCCCTGATGGCACTTATATAAGATTTGATGAGAATGCAGCGGTGCTGGTGAGTGATCAGGGAGAGCCGCTTGGGACGCGCGTCTTCGGGCCCGTTTCACGAGAGTTGCGAAACAAAAACTTCATGAAGATCGTCTCATTAGCCCCGGAGGTGTTGTAGAGATGAGCGCTAAGCAGAAGCCGCACGTAAAGAGAGACGATATGGTGGAAGTAATCGCCGGTAAGGAAAAGGGCAAGAGGGGCAAAGTGTTGAAAGTGATGCCCTCTCAGCAGAGGGCGGTTATAGAAAAGATAAACATGATAAAAAAGCACTCCCGCCCCGGGCGGCAAAGCCAGCAAGGGGGAATCATCGAAATGGAGGGGACGTTGCACATCTCGAACCTCATGGTCGTGTGCCAGAGGTGTAATCGTCCGGTGAGAGTGGGGCGCATGAGATTGCAAGACGGTGGAGGAGCACGCTATTGCAAATCGTGCGGAGAATTGATCGACTAATTATAACGGAAAAATCGATATGTCCAGACTAAAAGAAACATACTTGGAGACGGTAGCGCCTCAGCTTATTAAAAAGTTTGGTTATAAAAATCCTATGCAGGCGCCCAAGCTGGTGAAAATTGTGGTGAACATGGGTCTCGGGGAAGCCATTAGCAACCCCAAAATCATGGAATCAGGCATTGAACAGATATCCATGATCACCGGCCAGAGGCCTGTGGTTACCAGGGCCAAGAAGTCCATAGCGGGGTTTAAATTAAGGAAGGGTATGCCCATCGGATGCAGAGTGACGTTGCGCAAGACCCAGATGTTCGATTTTTTAGACAGGCTTGTGAACGTTGCTCTTCCCCGTGTGCGTGACTTCAAAGGGGTTTCAGAAAAGGGTTTTGATGGACGCGGAAATTACTCCCTGGGCATCAGCGAGCAGATAATCTTCCCGGAGGTAGATGTGGAGGAAGTGGAGAAGATGCAGGGGATGGGGGTGGTAATAGTCACCTCCGCCAAATCGGATGAGGAAAGCAAGGAGCTTTTGCGGCTATTGGGTATGCCGTTCAGAGCTTAGAACATCAGGAAAGGACGCACGTGGCAAAAAAGTCGCTTATAGCTAAAGCAAAGAGGAAACCCAAATTTGCAGTGAGGAATTATCATCGTTGCCCGCTATGCGGGAGGTCTCGAGGGTATCTCAGGAAGTTCAGGATGTGTCGGATATGCTTCCGAACCCTTGCATTAAGAGGGGAGATACCGGGGGTGATTAAGGCAAGCTGGTGAAGATTTTTTGGAAGCGGCCGGCGTTGCTTCTCGAGACGGCAAGACACCTCTTTTTTTTAAATGTGTACCGGGAAAAGCCATGGTTAACAGGAGCGAAATCTTGCCATCCGGTTCCCGATGCGGGGCTGTTAACCGATGAGCCTGAAATGTTACTTTATCAGGGATCATTCGAAAGATAAAATGCCCATGTGTGCGGGATTCGTTGGCGATCCTGTGAAAATAGTGCGACTGTAACAGCAGGAGAATAAGATGGTAATGACAGACCCTATCGCAGATATGCTTACGAGGATCCGTAATGCGATCGTAGCAAGGCATGATAACGTCAATATTCCCTTTTCAAGATTAAAAAGAGACATGGCTGTCATCTTGAAGGAAGAGGGCTATGTGGAAGATTTCCAAACGACCGAGTCGGCGGGTGTTCATAAAAATATAGTAATAAAACTGAAATATTTTGATGAGGAAGTTCCGGTGATTAAAGGCATCAAGAAGGTAAGCCGGCCTGGATTGAGGGTTTATGTGGGCAAGGATGAGGTGCCACAGGTCCTCAACGGACTGGGGATAGCCATCCTATCTACATCAAAGGGGGTGCTGACTGACAGAGAGAGCAGAGAGAGGAGCGTGGGTGGGGAGGTGCTCTGTTACGTCTGGTAGTCAGTACAAGTCGATTTTCTAAATCATTTAACGTAATAGAATATTTTTTCAGATTTCAGATTAAAGATAAAGGAACATAAATATGTCACGGGTGGGTAAAAAGCCTATAGAAGTGCCTCAGGGAGTAGAAGTCAAGATCGAAGGGCAGAATGTCGAGGTGAAGGGGCCCAAGGGTGTCCTGGTGCACAAGCTTCCCGCGGAGATCGGTGTGGAAAAGCAGGATAACCAGCTTCTGGTGATTATAAAAACTTCGAACAGTCGGGCAGGAGCCTTTCACGGCCTGACGCGCACACTCCTGGCAAACATGGTAAAAGGGGTAACAGAAGGCTTCGAGAAAAGGCTCACGGTGAACGGTATAGGATACCGCGTGGTCATGCAAGGGGATTCTCTGATGTTAAGCCTGGGTTACTCGCACCCCATTATCTATCAACCCCCGGAAGGCGTTGTGCTGGAGGTCGTCGGCCGTAGCGAGATAGTGGTCAGAAGCATAGATAAGCAAAAGGTGGGGCAGGCCGCAGCAGAAATACGCGAGTACAGGAAGCCCGAGCCATACAAGGGCAAGGGCGTGCTCTATTCGGGTGAAAGAATTCGCAGAAAAGCCGGTAAGGCGAGCGCTTAACGATTCAAGACAATACGTGGGCTTTGTTTAGTGTGATTATTATAGGTCGTTAACGGTCGTACTGTTAGGGACGTAAAGCAATTGGAGGTACGGCGAGTTGAACAGAGAAAAGGCCAAGAGAATGGCCAGGCAAGCCAGGCACGAGAGGGCAAGGAAAAAAGTTTCGGGCACTACCGAGAGGCCGCGGCTCTGCGTGTATCGGAGTCTTAAGCACATCTATGCACAGTTGATAGATGATGTTAATGGGGCCACTCTGGCCTATGCTTCTACCTTGAGCGTAGATTTCAAGCAGAAGAACCCCCAAAGGGGCTCGAACAGAGAAGCCGCAAAAGCGGTGGGCGAAATTCTTGCGGCAAAAGCGGCGGAAAAGGGCATAAAGCAAGTTGTATTCGATAAAGGTTGTTATAAATACCATGGCAGGGTGCGTGCTCTGGCCGATGCTGCGAGGGAAAAGGGACTACAGTTTTAGGAGCGTAACTTTATATGAATGCGGAAAAGAACTTCTCGAGAAATAATAAGGAAAACGTTGAGAAAGAACTGCAGGACAGGATTGTACACATCAACAGGGTAGCTAAAGTGGTCAAGGGAGGCCGGAGGTTCAGCTTCAGCGCGCTGGTGGTTGTGGGAGACGGAGCCGGGAAAGTCGGGATTGGGATGGGCAAGGCCAACGAAGTTCCGGAAGCCATCAGAAAAGGAATCGAAAAGGCCAAGAAGAGCATGATAGAGGTTCCTCTGAGCGATACTACCATCCCTCATCAGATTGTGGGTAAATTCGGAGCAGGCAGAGTTCTCATCAAACCTGCCTCCAGGGGCACGGGGTTGATCGCGGGGGGAGGTGTGAGAGCTGTTCTCGAGGTGGCTGGTGTCAAGGACGCCCTGACCAAATCCCTTGGTTCCAAGAACCCTCAAAACTCTGTCAAGGCTGCCATTGAAGGCCTGAAGGAGTTGAGAGCGCCTGCCCAGGTATTGAGAATGCGAGGTAAAGAGTAGCCTCGAATCAGCAAAAGGGTTGGATCGACCACCTTCACCACGCCGTTGACTCTTAGCGCCGTCTGAATGTGAATATCCATGTGCTGGTGCGGGTGGTCTATTCTATATCGAGCACCGTTTAAAAGGAATTGAAGATGACCGCAAAACTGGAGATTACCTTGAGGAAAAGCGGTATTGGCAGACCGGAGAAGCATAAGAAAATACTCATAGGACTCGGCCTTACCAAACTGAATAAGACGGTAGTGCGGCTTGATACGCCGGAAATAAGAGGAATGGTAAAAAAAGTCGTTCACCTGGTAGAGGTAAAGGAAGTATAGCCTGCGCATTCCATAGAGGAAGCTTCACATGAAATTGGGAGAATTAAAAGCCCCGCCGGGGGCGAAAAAGATCAGGAAGCGGGTGGGCAGAGGGCCCGGTTCCGGACACGGCAAGACAGCATGCCGGGGCCACAAGGGGCAAAGGGCTCGTTCCGGCTCGACTATCCGGCCCTGGTTTGAAGGCGGCCAGATGCCTCTGCAGAGGAGGGTTCCCAAGCGGGGCTTCAAGAATATATTCAGAAAAGAGTACGCCGTTATAAATCTGAGGGATCTTCAGGATTTTGAAGAAGGTGCCGTCATTACTTCGGAGCTTCTTAAGGAAAGGGGTAAGATTAAAAAACTCCTCCACGGCGTAAAAGTGCTGGGGGCTGGTGAGCTGACCGTATCGCTTACGGTGCAAGCCGCCAAATTCAGCAAGAGCGCCGCTGAGAAGATAGAAGCTGCCGGAGGGAAAGCAGTGGTGATTTAAAATTGGTTGGCAGCTTCCAAAGTATTTTCAAGATCCCTGAGCTGAAGAGGCGTGTCTTCTTTACCCTGGCTCTGCTGGCCGTATACAGGGTAGGAACTCACATTCCGGTTCCGGGGGTGAACGCCGAGGCGCTCAATTCATTTTTCACAGCGAATCAGGGCACTATACTCGGTTTTTTCGATATGTTTTCCGGGGGAGCGCTCCGCCGGCTGACAATTTTCGCTCTGGGCATAATGCCCTATATAAGCGCTTCCATTATACTTCAGCTTCTCACCGTGGTTATGCCCCAGTTGGAGAAGCTTAAGAAAGAAGGTGAGCTGGGCAGGAAGAAGATCACGCAGTATACGAGATACGGCACCGTCTTGCTGAGCGCCATACAAGGGTTCGGAATAAGTTTCGGCCTGGAGCAGATGAGAAGTCCTCTGGGAGACCTCATAGTGATTGAGCCTGGCTGGTCTTTCCGGCTGATGACCGTTTTAACGCTCACCGCCGGCACCGCCTTCATAATGTGGCTGGGTGAACAAATAACGGAGAGAGGAATAGGGAACGGGATTTCATTAATCATATTCGCGGGTATTATCGCCAGAATCCCGTTGGCCATCGGCAATACTTTCAGGCAGGTGCAGGTGGGCGAGCTGCAGATTATGACTACAATTGCTGTGATAGTGATGATGGGGTTGGTGGTGGCGGCCATAGTGTTCGTGGAGACGGCGCACAGGAGAATACAGATTCAGTATGCGAAACGGGTTGTAGGCAGAAAGATGTACGGTGGGCAGAGCACCTATTTACCTCTAAAGGTCAATACGGCGGGCGTTATACCTCCTATTTTCGCATCATCCATCATCATGTTTCCCGCTACCATAGCCCAGTTCAC
>CAYVLI010000013.1:0-7045 GCA_964452105.1 uncultured Nitrospinota bacterium | reverse complement strand
CTCCTATTTTCGCATCATCCATCATCATGTTTCCCGCTACCATAGCCCAGTTCACCCAGTATACTTTCCTTAAGGGTATTTCGGGGCAGCTCGTTCCGGGGAGGTTAGTATATTCGGCTATATTCGTGGCGTTGAACTTCTTCTTCTGTTATTTTTACACCTCAATTATTTTCGACCCCGTTGATGTCGCTGACAATATGAGGAAATACGGAGGCTTCGTTCCCGGCATAAGGCCGGGCAAGCGGACTGCGGAGTATATAGACAGGGTGCTGACCAGGCTGACTTTCGCCGGCGCCATATATCTTTCAGTAGTGGCTATAATGCCCGACATGCTCATAAAGTTTCTGAATGTCCCCTTCTATTTTGGAGGCACGGCGCTGCTCATAGTGGTGGGTGTAGCGCTGGATACCGTTCAGCAAGTGGAATCCCACATGGTCATGCGCCACTACGAGCCCTTTTTGAAGAAGGGGCGAGTGCGGAGCAGACGGTAGTTGCTCCGTCTGGTTTTACATTGCGCGGGCAGCAGTGAACGATAAATTGTGAGTTTGAGGGAGAAATATTTATTATGCGTATAATCATGTTAGGGCCCCCCGGTGCGGGTAAGGGCACTCAGGCGAGGATGCTGGCCGAAAAGTATGGTATTCCTCAGGTATCCACGGGGGATATCCTGCGAGAAGAAGTTAAAAAAGAATCCGATCTTGGCAAACAAGCCAAATCATACATGGACCAGGGAGAGTTAGTCCCGGACAAACTTATTATCGACATGATATTGAAATGGTTCGACAATGGTGAAGGGAAGAAGGGATACATCATGGATGGTTTCCCCCGTACAGTGGCGCAGGCGGTGGCCTTCGCCAGCGCTTTGAGCGAGAGGGGGGAGGAAATAGACGGGGTGATCAACATCGAGGTGGATGAGCAGGAGCTTATACACCGTCTGAGCGGAAGGCGGACCTGCAGTAAATGTGGGGCCATGCATCATATCCACTTCGATCCGCCCGAAGAGGAAGGCCTTTGCGATGCTTGCAAAGGGGAACTTATTACCCGGGATGATGACAGAGAAGAGACGGTAATTAACCGTCTGAAGGTTTACCGTAAGCAAACCGAACCCCTGATAGACTACTACAAGGGCTCCGGAGTAATCAAAACGGTGGACGGCATGGGCTCGATAGAAGAAATACTGGAGCGCGTGAATAAAGCGCTGGGAGTGTAAAATCACCCATGATAATATATAAAACCAGCGAAGAAATAGAGAAGATGGCCGTTGCTGGAAAGCTCGTGGCAGAGGTCTTGGAGGAGCTCAAGAAGAATATAAGGGAGGGTATAACCACACTGGAGCTTGACAGGATAGCGGAAGATTTAATCATCAAAAGCAGAGCCAGGCCGGCGTTTAAAGGTTACAAGAAGGGAGGGCTGGTTTTCCCTTGTACACTGTGTATTTCGTTAAATAACGAGGTGGTTCACGGCATTCCGTCCAAGAGGAAGCTGAAGAAGGGAGAACTAATTAGCATTGACGTGGGTGTTCTGAAAGACGGATACTATGGTGATTCCGCGATGACAGTAGGGGTGGGAGAGCTGGCTCCCGAAGCAGAGAAGCTCATCAAAGTCTGCGAAGAAGCTCTTTACGCAGGAATAGACCAAGCTGTGGAAGGGAACTACCTCTCCGATATAGGGCACGCCATCCAGTGTCTGGCGGAAAATCACGGTTACTCGGTAGTCCGTGATTTCGTCGGACACGGCATCGGGACGAACCTGCACGAGGAACCGCAGGTACCCAACTTCGGACCTTCCGGAAGAGGAGTAAAGCTCAAAAGAGGTATGACATTGGCCATAGAGCCCATGGTGAACGTAGGCGGTAGCTCTGTTAAAATACGCAACGATAACTGGACGGTAATCACCTCAGACGGCTCACTGTCGGCGCATTTTGAACACACTGTAGCCATCACCGATGAGGGCCCCAGGATTCTAAGCGTGATATAGAGGGAAAATCTGAGTTTTATCTATGTGTGTCAATCTTTATTTTCCCTGGATAGAGGAAAAGAAAAGGACACAAATGCCGAAAGAAGAAGCAATAGAGGTCATAGGTACGGTAGTAGAACCTCTCCCCAATGCCATGTTCAGGGTTGAGCTGGATAACGGGCACAGGGTACTTGCCCACATATCGGGAAAGATGCGCATGCATTTCATAAGGATATTGCCCGGGGATAAGGTTAAAGTAGAGCTCTCTCCCTATGATCTGACCAGGGGAAGGATCACATACCGCTATAAGTAGGCAGTCTTTCTGCCGTGCAAAAGGATATGTGGGGTGACAGGAGATAGAATCTACTTTTTTCTGGAGACGTATTGATGAAGGTAAAAGCTTCCGTTAAACCAATTTGCGACAAGTGCAAGGTCATAAGGCGCAAGGGCGTGGTGCGGGTAATTTGCGATAATCCCAAACATAAACAGAGGCAGGGATAGCGCCCCTCAAGCAGCAATTGATACCTGATATGTTCAATTCAAAGCGCAGCGAAGGAGGAGCAGTATATGGCCCGAATCTCAGGAGTTGATATTCCCAATGATAAGCGGGTTGGAGTGGCTCTCACTTACATACACGGTGTAGGTCGGTCTTTGGCCAAAAGAATCCTGGAGAACGCGCAGCTGGATTCCAACATAAGAGTTAAAGACCTGACCGAAAAGGACATAATACACCTGAGGGAGATTATAGAACAGGGTTGCAAGATAGAGGGCGACCTCAGGCGGGAAGTGTCTTTCAACATAAAGCGGCTGATGGACATAGGCTGTTATAGGGGTTTGAGACATAGACGAAGCCTTCCGGCGCGAGGGCAAAGGACCAAGACCAACGCCCGCACCAAGAAGGGACCAGGCAAGAAAGTCGGCATGCGGGCCAAGAAATAGAGGGAAATATGGCTAAGACAAAAAAACAGAGCGGGCGCAAGAAAAAGGAAAGGCGAGTAGTAAGCGAGGGGATTGTCCATATTCAATCGACTTTTAATAATACGATGGTAACAATTTCAGATGTTTCTGGGAACGTGTTGACCTGGGCCAGTGCTGGAGGACAGGGGTTCAAAGGTTCGAGGAAAAGCACACCCTTTGCTGCTCAAATGACTGCGGAGACCGCAGCCAAGCGAGCAATGGATATGGGGGTGAAGAGAGTGGAAGTGCAAGTCAAAGGGCCAGGCGCGGGCAGGGAGGCTGCCATAAGGTCCTTGAAGGCGGTTGGCCTCGAGGTGACCATGATCAGGGACGTAACCCCCATCCCTCACAATGGATGCCGCCCCCCGAAACGGCGCCGGGTGTGAGATGCTTTAGCCGTAGGTCAATATTTCAAGTTATCAGAGGAGAAAACTTTGGCCAGGTACAATGATGCAGTATGCAAGCTCTGCCGGAGGGAAGGAGAGAAGATCTTTCTGAAGGGCGAGAGATGCCTTAGTGATAGGTGCGCCATAGAAAAGAGGAATTTTCCTCCCGGGGAGCAGCGCCGCAGGCGTAGAATGAAGCAGTCTGAATATGGACTACACCTCAGGGAGAAGCAGAAAGTCAAGCGGACTTATGGATTGCTGGAGAACCAATTTCGCAGCTATTTCAAACAGGCCGATAAAAAGAAGGGTGTAACCGGCGAGAACCTTCTGCGAATACTTGAGTTAAGGTTGGATAACGTGGTGCTCAGAGCTGGTTTCGCGCCATCCAGGAGTTCGGCAAGACAGCTTGTTCGCCACACCCACGTGACCGTAAACGGAAAGAAAGTGGATATTCCTTCCTACCGTCTGAAACCCGGCGAGATAGTCGCGATAAAAGAGAAGAGCAGGAAAATAGAGAGCATCAAGAACTCGCTGGAGGCAGTCGAGCACAGGGGCATTCCGGGTTGGCTGGAACTTGATAAGGATAACATGAAGTGTACTGTGTTAGAAGTACCTTCGAGAGATGATATTACGGCGCCTATAAATGAGCAGTTGGTTGTCGAGTACTATTCAAGGTAGAACTGGCGTTTAGAGGGGCTTGAGATGCGAAGTTTTTCAGCCATGTCTTTTATCTATATTTCGGAGGTATAAGATTTAAATGGATGCGCTTTTGTTAAATTTTCAGAAGCCGAGAAGGCTGGAATGTGAGAAGGAGACCCTCACTCCAACCTTTGGAAGATTTGTTGCAGAACCCCTGGAACGTGGATTCGGAGCTACCCTGGGTAATTCTTTGCGCAGGGTGCTGCTTTCCTCGCTTTCAGGAGCAGCCGTTACCGCGGTGCAGATCGAAGGCGTCTATCACGAATTTTCAACGCTGCCCGGCGTCTTGGAGGATGTTTCGGATATAATCCTTAACATCAAGGAAGTAAAGCTGAAAAAACACACCGAGAACTTTGTGACCATGCACCTGGAAGCAGAAGGGGAAAAGGTAGTCAGCGCAGTGGATTTTGAAACCGGCCCGGATGTGGAGGTGTTGAACCCCGAGCAGCACATAGCGACCCTCAACAAGGAAGGGAAGCTGAACATGGAGCTTCTGGTGAAGGATGGCCATGGCTACGTCCCCGCGGAGCAAAACATAGATGACGGTATGCCCGCACAGATGATACCCATAGACGCTATTTATTCACCGGTTCGTAAGGCTAACTTCAAGGTGGAAAAAACCAGGGTCGGCTTCTCTACGGACTACGACAAACTCATTCTTGAAGTTTCCACAGACGGTAGCATCAGCCCCGAGGACGCCATCGCTCAAGCAGCCAAGATACTTAAAGACCATCTCCAGATATTCATAAACTTCGAGGAAAAGGAAGAGGCCCCGGTGCCGGAAATTGACGAGGAGAAATATGAGATGGCTCGGAACCTGGCCAGAAGCGTCGAAGAGCTGGAGCTTTCCGTGAGGTCCGCCAATTGTCTGAAGAATGCAGACATAAAGACCATCTCCGATCTGGTGGAGAAGACGGAACAGGAAATGTTGAAAACCAGGAATTTCGGAAGAAAATCTCTCAATGAAATCAAGGAAATACTCAAGGAGATGAACTTAACCTTGGGCATGAATCTGGAGGAGTTCGACCTCCCTGAAATAGAAGAAGAGACGATCACGATTTAAAGGGCAATGTTTCTGGTTGTTTGTAGGCTGGAGCCGTTAATGAAAGGGTTTCATAAAGATGAGGCATTTAAAACGTGGAAAAAAGCTGGGGAGAACGGCAGCCCATAGAAAAGCGCTGATGCGCAATTTGGCGGTGTCGCTTTTCAGGCACGAGCGCATAGAGACCACAAAGGCGAAGGCGAAGGTGCTGCGAAGTTTTGCCGAACGTATAATAACCCTCGCCAAGAGGGGAGACCTCCATGCCCGCAGACTGGTTGCGGCGGATATTAACGACAAAAAAGTGGTACAGAAATTATTCCAGGAACTGGGGCCCAGGTTTACCGACAGGAACGGCGGCTACACCAGAGTAATGAAACTCGGCTACCGGCGCGGGGATGCGGCGCCGATGGCCCTGGTGGAGCTTATGGATACGGACGTGCTTGAGAAAAAGAAAAAGATTCAGGAAGAGAAAACCACCAGGAAAAGGCAGAATAAAGAGGAAGCAATGTGAAGTAATCGAGGCCTGAACGTCATTGGATGTTTGTAAATAGAAGAAAAGGGCGGATTTTAAATCCGCCCTTTTTCTTTATCAGGTGAAGTGCTAAGATATGAGAGTAGATAACTTTTATGCTTTAGCTACAGTGGCCGCCGGGAGAGAATATGATAGTTGGAGTCCCTGCAGAGATAAAAGAAGACGAGCACAGGGTCGGCATAACTCCGGCGGGAGTTTCAGCTCTTGTTAAGAACGGGCACTCCCTGCTTTTGCAGGAAGGTGCGGGTTTGGGGAGCGGCATAACTGATGAGGAATTCATCTCGGCAGGGGCTCAGATAATAGAGACTTCCGCCGAGCTGTATGGGGAGGCGGAGATGATCATGAAGGTCAAGGAACCGCTTCCCCGGGAATATCCCTATTTTCAAGAGGGGCAGATTTTTTGCTGCTTCTTGCATCTGGCTGCTTCCAGGGAGCTGACCAACGCGATGTTGGAGAAAAATCTTATTGCCGTGGCCTATGAAACGGTTCAGTCGGAAAACGGGACACTCCCTATCCTCACTCCCATGAGCGAGGTGGCAGGCAGGATGTCCATACAGGAAGGGGCCAAATGCCTGGAGCGCGAAGAGGGGGGAAGAGGTGTTCTCCTGGGTGGAGTGCCGGGGGTCGAGCCGGGTCATGTAGTTATCATTGGAGGTGGTGTGGTAGGTTCTAACGCAGCAAGAGTGGCCGCAGGCATGGGGGCCAGGGTAAAGATTATGGATGTCAACCCTGAAAGGCTTGGTTATCTGGATGAAATCTTTGGAGGCGGGGTAACTACGTTGGTCCCCGATGTTTATAACGTGTCCGCAGAGGTGGCCAAGGCGGACCTGGTCGTCGGTGCAGTGCTCAGGCCGGGGGCCAGGACGCCCCACGTAGTGTCCAGGGAGATGGTGGATGGTATGCTCGATGGAGCTGTTGTTGTTGATGTGGCAATAGACCAGGGCGGATGTGTTGAAACTTCCAGGCCCACTTCGCACCGTAGTCCCACCTTCAAGTATAACGGAGTAGTACATTATTGCGTCACAAATATTCCCGGCGCAGTGAGCCGGACGTCCACTTACGCCCTCGCCAACGCCACCATGCGGTACGTCCTTCAGGTTGCAGATAAGGGTTGTCAAAGAGCCGCCAGCGAAAATGTCGCACTGGCCAGAGGGGTGAACCTGGCCAGAGGCAAGGTCACTCATCCCGCAGTCGCCGAATCCCTGGGATATCCCTATGACCCTGTGACGGAAGTACTCCGATGAGCAGTATTGAAAATCAAAGACACTATATGAACAGACAGCAGGACGTAATCCTGCCGTAGAATCAGACAAGTCTTCTATACTGGAGGAGGCAAAAGGATGAACATAGGGCAACTGCTGACCAGACCGCAGCTCGACAGGACAAAGACAGCGCTTGTTTACGAAGAAAGAAGATTGACATACGGTGAACTCAATTTGCGGGTCAACAGGCTGGCCAATGCGCTGCTGGATA
>CAYVLI010000012.1:0-17709 GCA_964452105.1 uncultured Nitrospinota bacterium | reverse complement strand
AATAAAACTGGTCTGTGGGGAGACGCATGCGGTTGGGGTCGTTCATGACTGTACCCGTTTGTACGCACAGGAGCGCCTCGTGCGCCTTGCTGTGGGCGCGGTCAAGATAATGGCAGTCGTTGGTGGCCACAAGGGGTATCTCAAGCTTTCGGCCCATCTCGACAAGCATGGGGTTGAGCTTCTTCTGCTCCGGTATGCCATGGTCCTGAAGCTCCAGGTAAAAACAATCCGGGCCCATTATCTCCTTGTACCGGGAGGCCACCTGGTAAGCCTCCTCCGTATTCCCCTGGAGCAGCTTCCTGGGCACTTCCCCTTTGAGGCAACTGCTCAGGGCTATAAGCCCTTCCGAGTGCTGCGCCAGAAGCTCGTGGTCTATGCGGGGTTTGTAATAAAACCCCTCCAGGAAGCCTGCGCTCACCAGCTTCACCAGGTTATGGTAACCTTCGCTGTTCCTGGCCAACAAGATGATGTGGTAAGAGGTATCGCCGGAGCGTCGATCCGTGGACCTGTCCGTCCGGCTTCCCGGAGCTATGTAAGCTTCGCAGCCGATGATGGGCTTGATTCCTGCAGCCGCGGCCTTCTGATAGAACTCAACGGCGCCGAACATATTGCCGTGGTCGGTAACGGCTAGGGCCGGCAGTTTATACTCCCGGGCTCGCTCAAGCAGCGGCTCGATCCGGATGGCTCCGTCCAGCAAGCTGTACTGGGAATGAAGGTGAAGATGAACGAAGTTCGCGTGCTTCATGATGAACACCTATCTTTGATTAATTCAGGAATAAGGATAGAATTTTGTGTTACAGGGAATGACACTATCGCTTTCTCGGAATATTAATTTATAACGTCTCACTTCTTTTACACCTTTTATTCCCATTCGATGGTGGCTGGGGGTTTGGAGCTTATGTCGTAAACGACCCTGTTCACACCCCGCACTTCGTTGATGATGCGGTTCGAAACGCGCTGCAGCAGCGAGTAGGGGAGCTGCACCCAGTCCGCGGTCATGCCGTCGAGGCTGTGCACGGCTCGGATGGCTGCGACGTTCTCGAAGGTCCGCTCATCACCCATGACTCCCACGCTCTTGATGGGAAGGAGGACCGCGAAGCATTGCCATATATCGTAGTAAAGGTTCTCCTGTCGTATCTCTTCCAGCAGTACAGCGTCGGCCCTGCGCAATGTATCCAACCGCTCATCGGTCACTTCACCTAGCACCCTCACGGCAAGGCCGGGGCCGGGGAAGGGCTGGCGCCACAGCACTTCATGGGGGAGCCCCAGCTCTTCGCCGAGGAGGCGCACTTCGTCCTTGAACAGCTCCCGCAAGGGTTCTATGAGCTTCAGGCCCATCTTCTCCGGCAGGCCGCCCACGTTATGGTGGCTCTTTATGAGAGCCGAGGGGCCTTTAAAGGAGACGCTCTCTATGACGTCCGGGTAGAGCGTCCCCTGTGCCAGAAACTCGACTCCTCCCAGGTCGGCGGCAGTCTCCTCGAAGACCCTGATGAATTCTTCGCCGATTATCTTGCGCTTGCGCTCGGGGTCCGTCACACCGGCCAGCCTGTTCAGGAAGCGGCTCTCCGCGTCCGCGAACACCACCTCTATATGGAAGTTATTGCGCAACATGGTCAGCACTTCATGCGCCTCTCCCAGGCGCAGGAGGCCGTTGTCAACGAAGATGCAGGTCAGTTTCTCTCCCAGGGCTTTGTTCAGGAGGGTGGCAGCTACAGCAGAATCGACGCCTCCACTCAACGCACAGACCACCTTACCCTCGCCGACCTTCTCCCTTATCTCCTGAACGGAATGTTGAATGAAAGACATCATGGTCCATTCGGGTTTAGCCCCGCAAATATGGAACAGGAAGTTGTCCAGAATCTGAGCGCCCTGCGGGGTGTGCACCACCTCGGGGTGAAACTGGAGTCCGTAGAACTTGCGCTTCCTGTCGGCCACCACGGCCATTGGTGAGTTCTCGGAGTGGGCGAGTACGCTGAAACCTTCGGGCAGTTCTTCCACCCGGTCGCCATGGCTCATCCATACCGTATAGCAGGGCAGCCCCAGCTCATCAAAGCCCTGAAACAGGTCCTGGTAATCGTCAACGTAAATCCTGGTGCTCCCGTATTCCCCCTTGAGCGACTTGAGCACCTTCCCCCCCAGCGTATGGGCCATGAGCTGCATCCCGTAGCAGATCCCCAGCAGAGGCACACCGAGACCGAAAACCCCTTCATCGCAGACGGGAGCATCCTCCGCATAGATACTCGACGGCCCTCCGGAGAGGATTATGCCGTGTGGTTTGAACTTGCAAATCTTCTCAATATTCGCGGAAAAGGGCCAGATCTCGCAGTAAACCCTGCTCGCCCGCACTCGCCTTGCGATTAACTGCGTGTACTGGGAACCGAAGTCCAGTATGAGTATTTTTTCCTGATAACGTTCCTGGCTCATCCCTCTATTCCGGCTCATACGGGGAAGTTCCCCTCCAACTGATAGTTGGAGGCCTCTTTAGTGACGATCACGTCGTGTACGTGGCTCTCCCTGAAACCGGCTGAGGTGATGCGCACGAATTTGGCCTTGGTGCGCAGCTCCTCTATGTTAGCGCATCCGCAGTAGCCCATACCCGCCCTGAGACCGCCGACCAGTTGATACACCAACCGTGAGATGGGCCCCTTGTAAGGTATGCGGCCTTCGACGCCTTCTGGCACGAGCTTGGCAGGCCCCACTTCTATGTTGGGCATATAGCGGTTGTCCCCACCCTGATTCATGGCTCCCATGGAGCCCATGCCGCGATAGGCCTTATACGAGCGCCCCTGGTAGAGAACCATTTCGCCGGGGCTCTCGTCGGTGCCGGCGAAGAGGCTCCCTATCATCACAGCACTGGCTCCCGCCGCCAGGGCTTTGGTGATATCGCCGGAGTACTTTATGCCTCCGTCGGCTATAATGGGCACGCCCTTCCCCTCCGCTTCCCTGGCGCACTGCGTGATGGCGGTCAACTGAGGCACTCCGACCCCGGCTATTATGCGGGTGGTGCAGATGGAGCCCGGGCCTATGCCCACTTTGATCGCATCGGCTCCGGCCCCGATTAACTCTGCGGCGCCCTCCGGGGTAGCCACATTACCGGCGATGAGCTGGACTTCCGGATGGCTTGATTTTATGTTCTCTATGGCTTCTATGATGGGGGCGGAATGGCCGTGAGCGGAATCGAGTACCAGCAGATCCACATCCGCGGCCAGCAACTCCTTGATCCTGTATTCCATTTCCTGGCCCGGTCCCACGGCGGCGCCCACCATGAGCCGCCCCAGCTCATCCTTGCAGGCGTAAGGATATTTCTCGCGCTTTTCCAGGTCCTTGATGGTTATCAGCCCCTTCAGGTTGAAGTCCTCATCGACCACCAGCAGCTTTTCGAGCTTGGTCTTGTGCAGTATCTCCCGGGATTCGTCGAGCGTGGTGCCCACGGGGACGGTCACCAGCCTGTCTTTCCCCTTGGTCATAAGCTCGGAGACCTCTTTCTCTTTATCGTTCTCGAAGCGGAGGTCTCGGTTTGTGATTATTCCAACCAGCTTTCCACTCTCGATGACCGGAATGCCTGAGATGCGGTACTTCATCATTATTTCCTCTGCCGCACCAACCTTTTTGTAAGGGGAAATGGTGATGGGGTCCACGATCATGCCGCTCTCCGAGCGTTTCACCTTGTCGACTTCCTCACGCTGCTGTCCCACGGGCATGTTACGGTGGATGATTCCGATCCCTCCTTCCTGTGCCAGAGCTATTGCCAGCTTGGCCTCGGTGACCGTATCCATGGCCGAACTCAACATAGGTATATTAAGGTGTATGCGGGAGGTGAGGCGCGTGGATACGTCCACATCTCTGGGCATCACATAGGCCTTGGAAGGGAGAAGAAGGACGTCATCGAAAGTCAAAGCTTCCGGGGGCATTTCATCTATCATTTTCGAGCACCTCTTAACTTAATTCTTAACCATAGATTCATCAAGAGCCACCGCTTCCATTAGAAGCTTGCTCTATTAATTATAGGGTTGTATATCCAGAGTATTGTTTATTTTCTGGAGAACTTCTTTTTTATCTCCTCGATTCCCAATAAGAGATAGATGGGCCGCCCGTGAGGGCAGGAGGCGGGCTTTTCCAGCGATTCGAGGTCCCGCAAAAGACCAGCCATCCTCATGTCATCCAGCGGATCTCCCGCCTTTATGGCTCCTTTGCAGGCCATGATGGCCGCAAGCTCCTCTGCCAGTTCTTGAAAAGGTCTGAGCCTCCCAGCCTCGAGGAGGTGTGCTGCAACCTCCTGAAATATCCGAGCGGAGTCGGACACCGAGAGCAGCGCCGGCGCGCTCCTGAGTAGGGCGGTCCCCTCGCCGAAAGCCTCCACGGAGAAACCCAGCCGCTCCAGTTCCTCCCTCCTCTCCTCCATTACGCCCATCTCCACCGGAGAAAGGTTAACCGGCTGGGGGATCAGTAAATGCTGGCTCTCCACGTTCGATTCCCTGAATTGCCGGAGTATCTTTTCGTAAAGTATTCTCTCATGGGCGGTATGCTGATCTATGATAATTACGCCCTCTCCGCTACCGGCCACTATGAACATATTGTGCACCTGGCCGAGAGCGGAGAGTCCCCCTGACACAGGCAGGCGCATCTGCCTCTCCAGGGCGGGCGCCCTCGCCGGAGCAGAAAATGACTGAGGCATGGAAGCGTCGCCTTCGGAGTCCGGAACCGGCTCCCTGGCAGGGATACTTCGCTGCACCGCGGCGCTCCTCGCAACGGCCGTCACTTCGGCTCTCCCGGAAGCGGGTTGACCGATGAATAGCCCCCGAACGACGGCTTCGACTATCGCTTCATGAATTTGGGAGTAGTCCTTGAATTTCACCTCGAGTTTTGCAGGATGCACGTTGGCATCCACGATGGATGGATCGAGCTCCAGGTATAGAAAAACTACCGGGTGTCTTCCCCTGGGGAGAAGCGTCCTGTAGCCCTGGGCGATGGCGTTCATGGCCAGGCCGCTTCTGATGCATCTCCCGTTGACGAAAGTAAACTGCATATCCCTGCTGCTGCGGCTCATGGTGGGCAGGGAAATGAGACCCGCGACCTTCAGTTCACCGCACGCCAGCTCCACGTCCACGAGCTCCTGGGCCAGATTGTGGCCGTAGAGCGAAGCCACGCGGTCTCTGATGGAAGCAGCAGGCGGAGCTGAAATCGTCTCCCGCATCCCCATCCGAAGGTTGAAGCTCACGCAGGGCCGGGACAGGGCCTGTTGCTGCAAGGCGTTTGCTATCCATCCTCTTTCGGTGGCTTGAGACTTCATGAACTTGAGCCTGGCCGGGGTGTTGTAGAAGAGGGAACGGACCTCCACTGACGTGCCCCTGGGCCTGACTACATCCTCCACCTTCTTTATCACCCCGCCTTCCATGCGTACCAGCCTTGCGGGCGCTGCGTTGCCAAGGGAAGAAGTTATGCTCATCCTTGACACAGATGCAATGCTGGGAAGCGCTTCCCCTCTGAACCCGAGGGTTCTGACGGCATAGAGGTCTCTAAGCGAGCGAACCTTGCTGGTGGCATACCGCTCCAGGGAGAGAAGCAGGTCGTCGGGTGACATGCCGCCGCCGTCATCCTCCACTTTTATGAGCTGCCGTCCGGCGCCCCTCACCTCCACCGTAATACTTTGCGCCCCGGCGTCCAGCGAGTTCTCTATGAGCTCCTTGATAACCGACGCCGGGCGCTCCACCACCTCTCCGGCGGCTATCCTGTTAGCCAGAGCGTCGGGCAGTATGCGTATCCGTCCGGTCACGAGCCAACCTTCTTGCCAGCCGCTTCCAATTCCCCGGGCGACTTGTTCTGGTTAAGCGCTGCCAATACGTCTTGCTCTTCCATGAGCTTGCGTATGTCCTTAAAGATATCCTCCACCTTGAAGGAGATCATGTACTGGCCGCTGTGCGCTTCGAGCCAGGTGTCCTTGTGGTGAACGAAGATGCTTTCGCCATCGGTGTCTATCTCCAGCTCCAGGAATGGAACGGTGATCGATGGTAGTATCTCCCGCATCTTCTCCATTCCGTTCTTTATCTTCTGGAGGGTGGCTCCTTTACTGAGAAGCAAGGAGATAACCGTAAGTTGTATGAGATCGGTGAATGAATAGATGCGGCGGTTGTTTTTTTTATAAGAGGGGGAGAAAAAGCTTATGCTGTCCCAGTACTGGAGTTGTCTGCCGGTGATACCGGTAAGCCGCACCACTTCACCGGTGGAATACATTCTGTTTACAAGTTCTATTGGATTCATACAAAACCTATTTTTGTTGGAAATTAATAAGTTATTCAACAATAATAGGCTATTATTGTGAGATTGTCAATAGTGTGCCGGATGTTTTTTACCTGCCCTTCCACCCTGACGAATTCCGCGGAGGCGATGTCCTTATCCCCGATGTTCAGCGCTTTTTTCAGTAAATAATTATACCCGCAAGCGCCGCTCCTGCTATGGCAAATGCCGGGTGTATATTGAGAAAGGTAACGGCCAGGAAGCTAACCACCATGATGACTGCTCCGGCAAAGTCTTTCATGCTCGATGGCCAGATATCATAGATTACCATTATCAGAAGCGCCACTATGGCCGGCCGCACGCCTCTAAGGGCGGCCTGGGTATAGGGAGAATCCTTGAATTCCCATACGAATACGGTCAGCAAAAGGATCAAGACTACGGATGGGAGTATCATCCCCACCGCGCCCGCTATGGCGCCCGGTATCCCTGCGATTTTAAACCCTACGTAAGCGGACATCTTGGTGGCTATGGGGCCCGGAAGAGCGTAACCCATGGCCATGGCATCCACGAACTCCTGATTGGAGAGCCAGCTATGCCTTTCCACCACCTCGTTCTGAATGAGAGGTATCATGGCAGGGCCGCCGCCGAAACCGAAGGTGCCGATTTTTGCAAATACGAGAAAAAGCTGCAACAGCAGTATCATTTCCGCGCCCCCGCTAAAATGGTCCCTGAACAGAGGAAATAATTACATTTTCATAGTTTTTAATACGGTGTAATTGTTCTATTGATAACGAAGATTACTTCTGAAGGTATATCCCTCGAAATCTTTGTATCATAGCGTCTTATCGCAAACAAGGGAAACATTACGGCCCCTCGATTAGGCCTTGCCTTTGAGCGGGGTCAGCTTATAATGGGCGAGGACCGCCGGGTAAACGACTCTTTTTAAGGAGTCGTTAATATCTCATATAAACCCATCATACATCTTTATGGAGCATCGAAAGAGGCAAAATGGATAAGAAAATAGACGGCCTTTTCAGCAGGCTTGTCGATATAATGAGCGCCCTCCGGGGGGAACAGGGTTGCCCCTGGGACAGGGAGCAGGACCGCAACACCCTTAAACCCTTCCTCATCGAGGAGTCCTATGAAGTCATGGAAGCCATCGACGAGGGCGCCCCCGAAAAAATCAAGGAGGAACTCGGAGATCTGCTGTTCCAGATACTGTTCCACGCCCGGATAAGCCAGGAAGAGGGCGCTTTCGACATCACCGACGTCCTGAACGCCATCTCGGAGAAGATGATCCGACGCCACCCACACGTCTTCGGAGGCACCGAAGTAAAGGACTCTCAAGAGGTACTGGTGAAATGGGAGCAGCTCAAGGCACAGGAAAACAACGACCGCGAGTCCGCCGTGGATGGAGTCCCCAAAGCCCTGCCCGCGCTGATAAGGGCTCAGCGTGTGCAGGAGAAGGCCTCCAGGGTCGGTTTCGACTGGCCTGACCTCCCCCCGGTGCTGGAGAAGTTCAAGGAAGAAGCTCAAGAGTTCAGCGAGGCTCTCTCCAGGGGCGATAAACAGGCCGCCGAAGATGAGATGGGCGACCTGCTGTTCACCCTGGTGAACGTATCCAGATTCCTGAACATCGGGGCCGAAGGGGCTTTAAACACCACTACTAAGCGCTTCATCGAGCGCTTCAAGTGGGTGGAAAAAGAGGCCCGCTCCCTGGGCCGCAGCCTCAATGAAATGACCCTCGAGGAGATGGACAGGCTCTGGGACGAAGCCAAGAAAAAACTGCAGGATGAATGATATTCTGCCCAGCATGCCATCAAAACCGGTTACTGTCGGGTGTGGATATCAGACAGCACACTGATTCTCTCCCGTCAAGGAAGAGAAAACTTTAATGACGATGCACCTTGTGCCATTAACCGAAACCCCGAATATACCATTTAAAGTGAACGAGTAATCCAGCCGCCCCCCAGAACCATATCCCCCCTGTAGAACACGGCGGCCTGGCCGGGCGTCACCGCCCGCTGAGGCGTCTTAAATCTCACCTCAACCCGCCCCCCCGGCAGGGAACGGACGAGGGACTCGGCTCCCGGATGCCGGTAGCGTATCTTGACCTCTGCAGGCGTCTCCTTACCTGCAGGGGGAACTATCCAGCTGACCCCCTCAGCTTCCAACCCCCATTTCATCAACTCAGAATCATCCCCCACGGTTATGGTATCGGTATCCGGGTCGATGGACGTTACGTAGAGCGGCCTGCCTGCTGCTATGCCCAGACCCCGGCGCTGGCCTATGGTATAGTAGGGTATCCCTCTGTGCCGTCCCAGCACTCTGCCTTCCGCATCCACCAGGGATCCCGGGCTGACCTCTCTTCCCATGGACCGGGCCCTCAGAACCGCCACATAATCACCATCGGGGGCGAAACAAATTTCCTGGCTCTCTTCTTTATCGGCTACGTTTAAACCCATCCTTTCGGCTATCTTGCGCACCTCATTTTTGGTGTGCCCGCCCAGTGGGAACATGGCCCGGCCGAGCTGACAGCGGGTGAGGTTGAATAGGAAGTAGGACTGGTCCTTCCCTTCGTCCACACCCTTGAGCAGCGCCAGTCCGCCCCCGCCGTCGAGCGGCGCTATCCGGGCGTAGTGCCCCGTGGCCAGATATTCGGCGCCCAACTGTCTCGCGAGCCTGAGGAGATGATGGAACTTCATCTCGCTGTTGCAGAGTATGCAGGGATTGGGGGTGCGGCCGGAAAAATACTGGTCCGCGAAATAGTTCACCACTTCTTCCTCGAAAATTCGCCGGTAATTCACGGCATAGAAGGGTATGCCGATGATATCGGAGACCCGCCTGGCGTCGGCTATATCCGCGGCCGCACAGCAGGTTTTAAAGGGCTTATCAGACGCGGGAGGGTCGTCCCAGAGCTTCATGGAGACTCCTATCACATCGTAGCCGTTTTCCTTCAAAAGGGCGGCCGCCGTGGAGCTGTCCACCCCGCCGCTCATGGCTATCACTACGCGCTGAGCCATCAGATACCGATCCTATTTTACTTGAGATTGCGTAGCTCCGCTCCAGAAGGGAGCAGCACCTTCAGGTTTTAACCGTAGGGCCGGGTTTGAAACCCGCCCCCTGTCAATGCAAAATCATCCACAGATTTAAATAGCTTTAATATATAGAGCCATTGAAGAATTTTCACTATTTTGTGGAGTAACACAGCCCATCCTGAATCAGCCTTTATATACATAAAAAGAAAGCTTAAAAAGTCTTTTCCTAAACTCTTGAGAGTGATGCCGTGCCCACCCCTTATAGCAGGGCAAGTATTTAGCCACGCGTTGTCACCCTGAACGAAGTTGAGGGGTCTGCGAGATTCTTCGCTACGCTCAGAATGACAGGAAAGCGTCACAACAGAGTTCAGAGTGCTTTTCCATGGAAATCATAAAAAGAGAGCGTGGCGCTTCCGAAGCGCCTTAGATCGTCTTTTACAAGGCGGCCATAGCTATGCTCCAGCTTCCTGGAAGATGAGTGTTCCCCGATTACCAGGCTGTCTCTTTCAATAATATTCAAAGCTCCCAGCTTCAGCATCGTCTTTTCCATCAGGTCGGAGTCGTAAGGAGGGTCCATGAAAACGATATCGAACTCATCGGAGCGCCTCCCGGCGCCATTCAAAAACCTGAGGACATCCGACCTGATGACCCTGAACCCGGAGCTGAAACCGCAGGCGGCCAGGTTGCCCCTGATGGTTTCCACCGCCGGTCGATGGTTCTCCACGAACACAACCTTTTCGGCCCCGCGGCTGAGCGCCTCGATGCCGACTCCACCTGCTCCCGCGTAAAGGTCCAGAAACCTTGAGCCATTCACCCTGTCCACTATTATGTCGAACAGCGCCTCTTTCACCCGGGCCAGGGTGGGGCGCATGGCGAGTCCCTTCAGGGTTCGAAGCTTACGACCCTTTGCGACTCCTGCAATTACCCTCATCTCAACTTACGACGCTGGATGCATGAGCTTTCCGACTTCCGCGGTATTTGCAACCATCGTATGTCATGACATCTTCAATTTGCTCAGACGTCTGCCACAAAGGACGGCCGCGCCGAGGGCGCCCATGTATTCCGCATCCGGGCTCACGTTCATGTGAACACCCAGCCGCTTCTCCAGGGCTTTGACCATACCGGCATTGAGGGCCACGCCGCCGCTCAGCGTCACTTCTTCCCGAAGGCCCACCTGCCGCATCTGTGCGGCTATGCGTTCGGACAGCGAATCGTGGGCGCCGCTTAGTATATCTTCGACTCTGTATCCTGCAGTGACCTGGTTTATTATCTCCGATTCCGCCAGAACGGCGCAAACGCTGCTGATGGGTTTGGGGTCTTCAGCGTTCATGGACAGAGGCCCTATCTGCTCCAGTTCCAACTCCAATCCCCTGGCTACTCGCTCCAAAAAGCGCCCCCCGCCCGCGGCGCACTTATCGTTGAGCTTGAAACGGACGACCTGCCCGCTCTCCTTGATGCTCATGGCCCTGCAGTTCTGTGCGCCTATGTCTATCACATTGCGGGTGCCGGGGAAGACAAAACTGGCCGCCATGGCATGGCAGGTTACCTCTGTTATGGCCAGATTTCTGAATGAGACCTGATATCGCCCGAAGCCCGTGGAGGCGATGTATTCGAGCTCGTCTTCGCCCAGCCCAGCTTCCTCTAAAGCCACCCGGTAAGCCTGTGCGGCGGCGGCGGGGAGGTCATGACCGGTGTAAATGTTGCTGCGTGCCAGCACCTTTTCAGAGACGGTATCGTACACCAGTGCCCTGGTTTTGCTGCTTCCTACGTCTATACCTACTACGATGGACATAAGTCTTGTTCCTTAATACGGGCGACCCGCCGGTCGCCTCTACGTTCATTATTTATGTATATTGCCCAGCGCTCTCTCGCGAGCGAAGAGCGCCGCACCGATGGCGCCCATGAACTGCGACTCCCTGCTCACGTTTATGGTTACGTCGAGCCTCTTTTCGAGCGCCTTGACCATTCCCATGTTGAGGGCCACACCGCCGGTGAAGGTCAACTCGTTTTCTATACCCGCCCGGCGGAGCAGGCCGATGCTGCGAACGGCTATGGCGTTATGCACCCCGCCCAGTATATTCTCTATGGCTTTGCCCTGAGCCAGCAGAGCCATGATCTCCGTTTCCACGAAAACGGTGCACACGTTGGTGATCTTCAAGGGATTCTGAGCGCTGAGAGAGATTTCTCCCATCCGGTCCAGGGTCAGTCCCATGACCTCCGCCGCTGCCGCCAGGAAACGGCCGGTTCCCGCGGCGCACTTATCGTTCATACAAAAATCGACCACTTCGCCGCCTGCGTCCACCTTTATTCCCTTGGTGTCCTGGCCGCCTATGTCCAGAACGGTGCGGGTACCCGGGAATATGAAGACCGCCCCCCGTGCATGGCAGGAAATCTCGGTCACCTGGATGTCTCCGAAGGGGATGGAATACCTTCCGTAGCCGGTGCCCACGATGAAGGCCACTTCTTCCCTTTTTCGGCCGCTATCTATTAGTGCGGCCTGGAATGCTTTCTCCGCCGCCTTAACAATCCTGGCTCCCGTGGGCACTATGCCATAGGACAGTATAGCGCCTTCTTCGTCCATGATGGCAGATTTGGTCACCGTGGAGCCTACGTCGACGCCCGCCACTATCATGACCTCACCTCTCCGCTTTTCCCGGTGGCCTTCCTGTGCTCCATGAGCTCGAAGAATGCGTCTATGCGGTTCCTTAGCTGGGCCTGCTGGAAATAGCGCGGGTCCACGATATCCGACTCGATTAGAAGGGTAGGAACATTTTTGTTCCGGATAAAGTCCTCGCGCATGTCCGCCTGCCCCACCGAGTATGAGCGGCAGCTCTTCACCGAATGGATGACCAGCCCTTCGGCCTGGTATTCTTTCAGGTAGCGTTCCAGCATGGCGGTGCGCCGGGCCATGCTCAGGTTGCCCATGCCCAGGTAGGCGTATTCGGCCATGCTTTCCAGGGGGCGCTGCGGGTCGTGACGGAACCCGAAATCCCACAACCCGCCCACCTTTGAATAGCTGGAGGCCACGCAAACGACACCCCACTTCTTCAGCAGCTCCCAGAATGCCCTGAAATGAGGCCAGGGAGGCGGCCCTTCCATAACCACCCGAAAACGCTCCTCGGGCAGAGGGCCGACGCCACAGCGGATACGCTCCTCTATCTCGGCGTAAGCTTTCTGATAGTAGTCAAGACACTCTTCCGTCCCCCGCAGGACGAATATGGGGGCCATGAAAAAAACCGCTTCGAAAAAGGCATCGAAGGGGGAGGGCCGGTTCTTAGCAGAGTGGAGTATCTTCACCCAGAGGTCCTCAGACCGGCGCGACAGTTCGAGCTTCTCGCTGAGGCGGTCCTGATCGTATTTCCTTCCTGTAATTTTCTCGCAGACTTCTATGAGTTCTTCGAGCTGGCCCATGACGTACTTCATGCCCTCGCGGGTCATTCCATCTTCCTGGTAGTAGGGGACGTCCAGAAATACTATGGGGACGTCGTACATCCGGCTCACCGCCTCGAACCACTTAACGTAGGTGGCGCAGCCCGCATAGGTGCACAACAGCAGATCGGGCCGGGGAATTGTCCAGCCCGGCCCTTCTCCGCCCCTCATCATGAGGCCTATATCGTTTTTAAGATAGGCGCAGACGTCCGAGGAGTGCCCCAGGTCTTCCGACTTCAGAATGTACTCTCCGGAAAGTTTTTTGATGCCGCACTGCAGCGCGTTCACCTCCGGGAAGACCACCTCGAAGCCGAAGGAGCGTAATAGCTCACAGACGTTGGCCTGTATGAAAAGGTAGGCGAGGGGACGCCCCTCCTCTCTTGCGTTGGTGATGTGCCCGAACCAGTCGGTGAGAAGCTCTTTCTGGTAGTTCCTGCCGACGTCTTTGTGCTTGAGTTCTACTTCCACGCGTTCTTACCTCATGCGAAAAACAGGATGGACTCGGCGAAGGTCTCCACCTGGGAGCGTATCCCTTCGAATACCTCCATCTTCTCCTCGAACTCGAGGGTCAGATAGGGGATGCCTTCCGCCTCAACCGCCTGTTTATATATTACGTAGTCCAGCAGGGCGGGCTCACAGAATTTCGCCGGACTAAAAATTATGCCCTGGGCTCTTGCCCTGTGATATTTCTCTATAAGCTCCTCGTCGCGGGGTTTATCTCCGTAGTGCCTCACTGAGGAATATACGCTGCCGTTCAGGTATGCCCGGGCCAGGTTTTCGAGGGGATCGCCTTTCAGGGGAATATCCTCAACGAACCAGCGCCAGCCGGCCAGTAGATCGTCGTCCACTATAAAAGCGCCCGCTTCTTCGATGACACTGAGCATCTCCAGGGGCGGCTGCTCGCAGAAGGCGCCCTCCATAATTACCCTGATGCCGTCTCTGGGCTTAACATCCCGCTCTGGTAAAGCTTCCAGCAGCCCGGTAATCATGGCTATGCTCTCCTCGACGGGCAGGCAGGTCGTAGCCCTGAGCAATGCGTAGGCCTCTTCGGCCGAGAGCAGCCAGGGTTTATCGCGCCTTACCTCGTACAGCTCTTTCATCAGGCAGCGATAACGGTTGAACAGGTCGATGCTCTCCTTGAGGCGGTCGTCATCGATTTTTCGCCCGGCCAGGTCTTCGAGATTGGTCTTGAGGTGATTCAGCTCGCCGCGATAATACTCCAGGGCGTGCCTGGACTTGATATTTTGTGGGTAGTGTATGTACTCCACCAGCACACCGGGAAAGTTCCTTCGCCACACTCCGGAGAGGTTTCGGGAGACATCGCAGATGGAGGTGAAGTAGAGGGCATCCAGTAGTTTGAGGCGCCCCGATAGCCCCAGCTCCATGGTGCTCCGGGCGATGGAGCAGATGAAGGACTGTATTCTCGAATCAGCCTGATCCATCTCTATGAGGTTTCCCGCACCCATTATCCCCAGAGGAAGCATGCCGCAGGCGTGGATGATCTCAGCCGGGGTATAAACGGGAAAGCAGCCCACCACCTTTCCATCCTGGTGCTCCTCCTTCCAGAGCGCCGCCGCGTGGAAGTCGGGGTCCCGGCAGATGTTTCGGCACTTTTCGAAGATTTCTGACAAAGATGACAACGTTACCACTCCGCCTGATTAGTTTCGGGAAAATGACATGACACCCAGCCGACATTATTTAGCACATCGGCCGAAGAGGGGGCAAGACAAAAACCTGCGGCTGCAACGCAGGTGTGTCTGCTCACGATTGCCTGGCATCTCCGCCGATCTTTATCTCCTGAACAATAAGCCGGGCATCCGGGAGCGAATAGGCTCCTTCGGGGCACATCTCGTAGCAGCACCAACACGCTATGCATTTATCGTAATCTATGTGAGGGTAGTCCCGCATTTCGAGCGCTCTGGTGAGGCAGACCTGGATACATCGCCCGCACAGCGTGCAAACGTCCTCGTCGAGCCGAGGCTTTAATGGGCCGTGATGTTTGAAGAGGAGTTTCAAGTCGGTGGTTGAGAGCGAGTTTATCGATGGCAATGCGAAATCTTTAATAATTTCGAACTGGCCTGCCACCTCGATATCGTTCAGGCGACAACTCCCCAATCCTTCCTTCTCCACGGTCTGGAAGAACCTCATGCTCCCGGTGTCGAGTCCGAGCATGGACGCCATGACCACATCCACTTCCGCGCCGTTATCCCCTGCCAATATTTTCCCAAGGTAGCGCGGATTGCCATGCGAGGGGCCTTCGCCCTCCATGGCGGTAATGCCGTCCACGATATTAAAATGAGGGGTTACGGCGGCGTAGAGTTTTATGAAGAAATAGGCCATCTCGTGGACTCGGGTGGTGAGGGTATGCAGACGTGCCTTCTCCAAACCGGGGACTATTCCGAACATGTTCTTGATGCAGCCCGTGATTCCTTTCATGGGATGGGTCTTGAACTTTGGCACGTTGATGAGCACGTCGGCATCCAGTACCGCCGATGAGACCGGAACCGAGGACAGGACATCCGACCCTACCTGGATCTGCCTGCATTCGGAGCTTATATCCCTGAAGTAATCCTTCAGAAGGGGAAGGAACCCGGCGCCCTCGGCTTCGGGGACAACCAGGTGCTCGCCGCCGCCCGGGTTATCCCCAACAGCAACCTCCTCGGCGCCTCGCCTCAGACATGATTCGACTATGGCCTTGACCAGCACAGGATGGGTTGTGGCTGCGTGCTCGGGAGGTTTGCCTACGACAATGTTGGGTTTGATAAAGACTCTTTTCCCGGTCAGGTCGAGGGAGAACTGTCTGAAAACCTCTTCGATTGCCCCCTGAACGTTGTCGTATTCGGCATTTAAAACCAGCACCCTGCTCATGGACCTCTCCTGAATGATCAACCTGCCCCAGGCGACAGCCGGTCACCCTAACGCGCAGACAAAAAAGGTATGTTTCAAGTATCCCGGTATAGTCGCATCAACATCAAGGGATAACCTGTGTTCACGAATTTATAATGGCGAATCCGGGTTCAGTCATTGCCGGTCAAAGTCACCCATAAGTTAAGAACCGTTAGACATATATCACAGAGAGTTTCATCATTTCAAAAATAATCAAAGGTTTATGTCGCATTCATGCCAGGCGGTTAATGTATGCGCTTCTCCTGCCCTGCCCACTCCTCTTCGCGCAACTCGAACTTTTTAATCTTGCCTGTTGAAGTCTTTGGCAACTGCTTGAAGGATACCGCCTTGGGGCACTTGAAACCGGGCAGGTGCTGGCGGCAAAAATCTATGATGTCCTGTTCGGTGGGGTCCGTCCCCGGTTTAAGCGCTACAATGGCCTTGGGAACTTCGCCCCACTTCTCGTGGGGGACGGCTATGACTGCCACCTCCAGGACATCCGGGTGTTTGTAAATCGTGTTCTCGACTTCTATGGTGGAGACGTTTTCTCCGCCGCTGATGATAATGTCCTTCTTGCGGTCCCGGAGGGAAATGTATCCGTCGGGGTCCATGACACCCAGGTCGCCGCTGTGAAACCAGCCTCCCCTGAATGCTTCCTCCGTTGCGTCGGGCTGCTGAAAATACCCTTTCATGACGTTGTTCCCCCGCATGACCACTTCGCCCATGCTCTCCCCGTCCGCGGGCAGGTCGTTCATATCGTCATCGACCACGCGTAAATCCACCGCGGTTATGTAGGAGACCCCCTGCCTGGCCTTGAGGCGCGAGCGTTCCTCCGCGGGCAGTTCGTCCCACCGCGCCTGCCACTCGCAGATGGTATGTGGACCGTAGGTCTCCGTAAGACCGTACAGGTGGCTGATTCTTGCGCCCATCTTTTCGATGGTCTGGATGATTGTGGGCGATGGAGGCGCTCCCGCTGTACCGATATGCAGGTCTTGTTCCAGATGGAAATCCTTCGCCATTGGATGGCTGGAGAGGGTTATGAGGACGGTCGGCGCTCCGCAGAAGTGACTGACTTTTTCCTCCTTTATCAGGCGGAAGATAACCTCCGGGTCCACCTTGCGCAGGCAGACGTGGGTCCCGCCCACGGCGGTCACCCCCCAGGTGAAGCACCAGCCGTTGCAGTGGAACATGGGCAGCGTCCATAGATAGACCGTGCTGCTGTTCATGTTAAGTTCCAGGGCTTCTCCCAGAGCGTTCAGGTAGGCGCTCCGGTGGGTGTACATGACTCCTTTGGGAAATCCGGTGGTGCCGCTGGTGTAGTTAATCGAGATGGTCTCGTTTTCGTCCTCAACGGGGCTGGGCAGCGGCTCCTCTGTCCCCAGCGAAATGAACTCTTCGTATTCCATGCCCTCCAGAGGCGAAGAGACCTGTGTGTCCTTAATGTTTACGATGGTTTCGACGGTCTTCAGCTTGTCTCTTATAGGCTCTATGAGCGATGCCAGCTCGGTGTCCACGAAGAGGATTTTACTTCCGGAGTGGTTGAGGATATAGAGTATTTCATCGGAAAGAAGGCG
The DNA here is from genome assembly GCA_964452105.1 of uncultured Nitrospinota bacterium. Lineage (GTDB taxonomy): Bacteria > JAUXIQ01 > JAUXIQ01 > JAUXIQ01 > JAUXIQ01 > CAYVLI01. The sequence continues at coordinate 548 of CAYVLI010000012.1, read as the reverse complement.
GATGTTAATGGCCACCAGGACGGCCCCCGCCAGGGGCACTCCATAGTGCGCCTCGAGGGTCTGGGGTATATTGGGGGCGAGGAAAGCTACCCTGTCCCCTTTCCTTATGCCTTGAGCCTTGAGCGCACCAGCCAGTCTCCGGACCCTGCTGTAGAGCTGAGGATAGGTATACCTCTTTTCTCCGTGTACGACGGCGGTCTTCTCTCGAAAAACGCAGGCGCTTCTCTCCAGGAAACTGAGTGGTGACAAAGGGGTGTAATAAACTCTTTCTTCGACCATCTCGCCCTCCAGTAAGTATAGCTGTCGTGGATTGGCTGTAGAAGCGAATCTTGTATTCGCCCGAAAAAGATAACCACAAATAGGGAGATCACAAGGATCACCCCTGCGCTACAGGCAGTGGGAGCGCAGCTTGCTTTGCCCCAGACCTGTTCGACTTATAACTTATTCATATACGCTCTGAACATACAGAGGATGGGCCTTAAGCCGCCGCTAAAGCTCAAGAGCGCTTGCCGTGCCCACGATGGTCCTGGTGCCGTCCTCCTTCTCGC